>JBGSVG010000106.1:0-5227 GCA_041753095.1 Sphingorhabdus sp.
ACATGTGTCATCCAGCCAGAGCGCAGTAGAGTGACTGTATCCGATACCGCCGATATACGCTTCGCTTGGCAAAACGGCGGCTGCATCAATGACCGCACACAATATGCCGAAAACGCGGGCACGTGGACGCGCAGTTTCGTGCCGAACAACGAAGCGCAGGTTTCAATGGTTAGCTTCGCGCCCGAAACGAAGACCTATCGTATTGAGCGTTTCCAGCTTGGCATTGATGCGATGACAAGGGCGCGTGAGGCGCGCAAACGCTATGAAGTAAAGACCTGCTCGAAGGCTCCCGAAACGCTCGCCAAGGTCGACAATATGAACAAGGCAGTCCGCGAGCTGCTTCCCTCGTCGCCTAACGAGATATTGGTTTTTGCCTGCACTGATGGCTGACAGACAGATTGTGCCTGATGCCATTCTGTCTATGGTGGCGTTATGATCCGTTTCTTGTGTTTAACACCAATAATATTGGCAATGCTCGGCGGATGCTCACAAGGCGTCGATAACAGCCGCCTGCGTGTCGATGTGATTGAAGATCGGCCAAGGCAGTTTAATATCTCTGCAACGCCGCTGCCACTAGCCTCTGCCTATTTACGGAGCGCAACCGCGCAAGGCGTCGTGACATTTGACGAAAAGGGCCGGGTCGCGCCGGCGCTTGCCAATCGCTGGATCGTAACCGATGACGGGCTAAGCTACATATTCCGGCTGAACAAGACGAAATGGAATGACGGCCGCGAAATCAGCTCTGACGAAATTGCAGCCTTGTTGTCAGCGCGTATTCGCGAACTGCGAAAGGGGCGGTTCAACGCCGAACTAGCCGTTATCGACCGTGTGGTTCCGATGACCGGGAAAGTGGTGGAAATCCGCCTGAAAGCGCCAATGCCCTATTTGCTGGAAATGCTGGCTCAGCCGGAATTTGGGCTTGTCCGAAAAGGCTTTGGTTCAGGCCCCATGCAGGCCACGAAGCGTGGAAACGCGATGCAGTTGCGGCTGAAAGGCTTCGATGAAAATGGCGACGCCGTGCTGGGCAGCGAAACAATCACATTGCGGCGCAGTGAGGCGTCGCTCGCGTTGGCGCGCTATACCCAAGTGCAAACCGACCTGGTCGAAGGCGGCCGGTTCGAGGACTACCCGCTGGTCGATGCCGCAAAAATTAATGCCGGTGAGGTTCAGTTCGATGCAGTGCCCGGACTATTCGGTCTGCTGGTCGTCGAGGCTGGGCCGTTTCTGGCGGACACGGCAAATCGTGAGGCAATTGCAATGGCCATTGACCGCCCGAAACTGCTGACCGCGTTCGACATTGTGGCATGGCGCGAGGCCTTAACGCTCGTCCCGGAAAGCTTGCCCAACAGGGTAGATACCGCCCGACCGGAGTGGGCAGCACAACAGATTGCAGACCGCAAAGCCCAAGCTGCCGCCACTATTGCCCGCTGGGAAAACAGCCAGGGCCAAGTCCGACCGTTAAAAATAGCCATGCCAAGAGGCTTTGGCAGCAGAATATTCTTCGCCCGCCTGCGCGCGGACATGGCAGCGATCGGCCTTGAGATCGAGCGGGTAACAATTGACCGTCCGCATGACCTGCGCCTCCTCGACCGCGCAGCCGACCAATCCAGCCCCGCATGGTATCTGGACCAGCTGTCGTGCACCGTTTCACCGATCTGCAGCATGGACGCTGACCGGCTTGTTTCCGAAGCGCGCATGACGTCTGACATTGCAGCGCGTGCGCAACTGCTCGCGCAGGCAGAGGCCGAATTGCAGGCCACGCGCAACTTCATCCCGATTGCCAACCCGCTTCGCTGGTCGATCGTTCGCCCCGGCCTGTTAGGACATTTTGCAAATGGTCGCGGCTGGCACCTGTTGCAATATCTGGGCCGCGACACGACATAAGTCGAAAGGAGTGACGCGCATGCCGATTTCGCAGGAACAGTTCAGCCAGATTGCCAAGGATTTACCGGGCATGGGCAGCGATCCACATTCGGTGCGCGCACGCGTCGAGGCGATGGAGAAATTGCTGGAGCGGTCTTTCGTGATTCCGGGTACAAAAATCCCTTTCGGCCTCGATTCGGTCATTGGCCTTGTTCCAGTGCTGGGTGACGTTGTTACTGCGGCCATGGGTGCTTACATGGTTTGGGAAGCGCGCAATCTGGGAATGTCGAAATGGCAGCTTATCCGCATGACCGCAAATGTCGGCGTCGATACCGCGCTCGGTGCGATTCCGTTAGTGGGCGATGCGTTTGACCTCGTATTCCGGTCGAACAGCAAAAATTTGCGGATCATCAAGAAGCATCTCGACAAGCATCATCCCGGAACCCGGGTGATCGAAGGTTGACCACCGCGCCAAACCTTTAAAGTGGCCGTGCCCGCGACGCCTTGGGTAAAGGCCGGACACCGGCGGGGTTTCAGGTCTTTGCCAAGGCAAATGCGGACTTCTTCAAGCCATCCTTTGCGATTGGTTTTGACTTTTACCGCGTTCGCCGGAAGACCAGTGTTCAGATCTGCAAATGCTTCGGCCAACCCAGCCGCAGTCAGTGGCGTGCCCCGCTCCACCTGCCGCGATAGGCGATCCATGTCGGGGTATTGAATTGCATTGAATAAAAGCCTTGCCGCGCCGAAATATGCTTCAGGCGTTTTGGCCATGCACGTGCCATGCTTGGCCCATTCATGCTGCAACAGCTGCGGCGAAGGGGTCATGCAGATGTTATCGGCAACCACCTTGCGCGGCAGGGTCCCGACGCTGCGGCAATATTGCGGATAATTTGGCCCCCTGGCTTCAGGCCAAAGCCCGTGGAGAACAAAACCAAAATCGCCGACGTCCCCGGAACACTGAAAACGCATCGCCGGGTCGCGCTCCCTGCCCCGGCAATGCTCTCGGCTCCAACTCAGCGCCAGCACATAGCCGTCGATCGGCGTTCGCCGCACCTGCCCAGGTTCAGGTAATTCGAGCGCGGGCCGCGGCAAAAACTTGGGTGCACGGCATTGCCAGGCTTGCGCCACCGCCCCTTGGTGAGCGGACGCGCCGACCAGCAATAGTGGCAGAAATGCCTTAAGCCTGCGCAAAATCCAGCCCAATGTCTGCGGCCGGCGCACTTTGGGTCAGGCGCCCAACTGAGATATAGGTGACGCCAGTTTCGGCCTTGGCGCGAATGGTATCCAGTGTGACGCCACCCGATGCCTCAGTCGGAACGCGGCCCGCGACCAACGCCACAGCCTCTTTCAATTCGCTTACATCCATATTGTCGAGCAACAAATGTGTCGCCCCCGCCGCCAGCCCCGGCTCGATCTGCGAAATCCGGTCGACCTCCAATATGATGCGCTCGACGCCTGCATCTTTCGCCCGCCGCACCGCTTCGGCGACGTCGCCTGCAACCGCAACATGATTGTCCTTGATCATCGCGGCATCCCACAGCCCCATACGGTGGTTCGTCGCACCGCCCATCCGCGTGGCATATTTTTCCAGTACCCGAAGCCCGGGAATGGTCTTGCGCGTATCCAGCAAAGTGCAGCCGGTACCGGCAATCGCGTCTACATATTTTCGCGTCATCGTCGCGATCCCTGAAAGATGCTGCGCGGTGTTCAGCGCAGAACGTTCCGCCGTCAGCATTGCGCGCGCGTTACCTCGAAGCCGCATCAAGTCGGTTCCGGCGGGCACCTGCTGCCCTTCTTCGACCAGCACTTCTATTTCCATTTCAGGATCGAGGTGCAAGAAGAACGCGACCGCAATCGGCAGGCCAGCCACTATTGTGGGGTCCCGGCTATCCATCACGCCGGCAAAGCGCATATCGGCCGGGATGACACTTTCCGACGTGACATCGCGCCCGGTCGGGCCAAGGTCTTCGGCCAGCGTTGCACGGACAAAACTGTCCAGATCGAAATTTTCCAACGAGAAACTCATGCGTTCCAGCTAAGGCAAAGTACCGCCGCTGGCAAAGCGGAAAATGGAGCGGCCTGCAAATCCGCCGCCCCATTTTCCATTATTATTACTGAACTATCACTTCGACTCGGCGGGCATTCGCCATGTCGGCTTGCGTGTCAGTGGTCGCTTCTGGCTTCACCAGCTCGATCGCTGTTGCCGGAATACCAGCACCTTCCAAGGCCTTGCCGACAGCCTGCGCACGCTTCTTCGAAAGCTCCGCATTGGCGGCGGCATTGCCGGTCGGATCGTTGAAGCCCGAAACCGCCAGCTTCGCGCCCGCATTGGCCGCTACGTAAGCCTTCAAATTGGCCGCTGCTGCCGCCAGGTCATTGGTCACGTCCGACTTGGCCGTATCGAAATACACGGTTAGCATCGGCTTGCCGTTACGTTCTCCTGTGGTAACACCGGCTCCTTCGGGTACGACTTCAGCAACGGGTGCTGGCGCAGGCGCTACCGTCACAGGCGCTGCGCCTGCATCGGTTTCGGATCCCATCCGGCTGCTTATATACCAGGCGAGCAATGCGGCGAGAATGATCGCGCCAATGATCGCCGCTAGAGCAGCGCATCCCCAGCCAAAAAGGTTGAAATCATCCCGTTTCGAACTGCCACCCGCGGGAATCGCGCTCGCCGCTGGTGGCGTACTGGATTTGAGCGTCACTGGAGCAGCAGGGCTTGCCGACGTAGCGGTTGACGTGCCGCCGATATTGTTGCTGGCAACAGCTCCGCCAGCCATCGCAGCACCAGCCGCCGCCGCAAGTGCACCACCTGCAACACCAGCAGCGACATTCGCACCACCTGAGGAACCACCGAACAACCCGAGTGAACCGAAATGCTCGGCGAGCAGATAATAAACGGTCACGCGGTTCTTGGTGCGATCTGCCTTCATCACTTGACCTACTGCGACAACCGCTTCGTCAAGCTCCGCGTCGGCGTTAGTCAATCCGAGTTTTTTCTTCAGGTAATTTTCGCGGACCAGCTCACGTTCTTTCTTGTCCGACATTGCAACAAGCGAACTGTCTCGGCTCTGCAATGCAATCCCGCAATAACGCACAATCGCGCCAACCACGCCTTCATCGGCGTGCGCCGCATATTTGCGGACATCTGCTAACCAGTCTTCAGCCATTTACCCATTCCTCCACTTTGAGCACCAGCAATCTGCGGTGCTTTCCGTCTTGCATCCGGTCATCTTGGTCAGAATGTAGAACTGACGATGATGTACCTATGGACATGGGTGTCGAGCGCAAGCCATTGCGAGCGGTTGCGACTCGAATTTTGCAAATATATACAATATGTTCTGCGCTGATGCACGAGAAAAGG
>JBGSVG010000107.1:0-9443 GCA_041753095.1 Sphingorhabdus sp.
GAGCATCCTCGTCAACGGCGACCCGGTCGACGCGCTGAGCATGATCGTCCACCGCGGCACCGCAGAGGCCAGAGGCCGCGGCATGTGCGAGCGCCTGAAAGACCTGATCCCCCGCCACCTGTTCAAAATCCCCATCCAGGCCGCGATCGGCGGAAAAGTCATCGCCCGCGAAACCATCGCCGCGATGCGCAAGGACGTGACCGCAAAATGCTATGGCGGCGACATATCGCGCAAGAAGAAGCTGCTGGAAAAGCAGAAAAAGGGCAAGGCGCGGATGAGGGAGTATGGCAATGTGTCGATCCCTCAGGAAGCTTTCATCGCTGCGCTACGGATGGGCGAGGAGTAATCAGGCAGCTAGTTTTAGCCGCTCCAGCTCTTGTGCGAATTCAAAACGCAGCTGGTTCGCTTCGTCCTCGGGCAACCAATTTGCCATTTGCGGAAAGACAATCTGCCACATCCCCGCTTTGCGACTATCCCACGGCATAGTTTCGGCATTTTTGGCGGTTGCGAGCAGATCGTAGAGCTTGCGGCGCACGCGTTCGGGGTCTGGTTCGGCGCTGACGGCTTGTGGATGCGGGATTCGGTCTTCGGAATCCCCGAACAAACTACCCTGACCATTGCCGAACAAATCAGTCATCGCCTACTTCTGCGTCCTCTTGCGGTGGCGCGGGGAATCCCAATTCCTCACGTGTCAAAGTATGCGCGAGTGTATCGGTCAAAACAAGATCGGCTGAGTCAAACCAGTGGATAAGTTCGGCAATGCGAGCGGCGACATCGCGGAACTCACGCATCAAGGCGAGGTTGGCTGGCAGCCCTTTACGGCCATCGATCCAACGGCGCAGCACAAAATAGCCGCTGACCGAGAAATCCCATACAGATTGCGGTATGCCGGTTATCTGGCCGCTTCCGTCTTCGCAGAGCGCGATTGCGCTATCTTGGTAGGTGACGGCGGCCACGGCTCCAGTCGGTTCGCTTGCTATCCGGCAAAATGCCGCTGGCCGATATGCGGCAGCCGGTAGCCGAGTAAAGCTCTCGACAGCACGAATCTCTCGGCCGATTTCAACGGCACGGATGAACACCGCATGTGTTGCTGGGAAGGGAACATGAGGGAAAACATCTTCTAAGTCTTCCGCAAACAAAATTGAGTAGCTCGATGCCGACAATATGGCGAGGATGGCATCAAATATGTCTTCGGCCGAAACAGGCTGACCGTATGCTTCGCCAAGGCTAGCGATTAAAACGTGTGACACGTTGGCAACATTTGGGCCTTGTCGGCGGTCATAAAGAGGGAAAGCGTAGCCGCCGTAGCTACCTCGAAACGAGTGCCGATCGGGATATTCTGGATGGCACCATGTGGCGGCTCCCTTTCCTGTATTGGCTGGAAGACTGAACAAACACAGATTTTCGGTTCCCCATGCGGCCATTAGTTGGGTGCGCAGGCGATCATTCCAACGACGGTGGGGGTAATGACGTTGCCGGTCCAATGGCCTGTAACTTACAGACCTAACTATCTGCGGATCAAAACCAACTGCCTTGGCATCTTTAGCTGGATTCATTGTAGTCGAGTTGAATCTTTCATCTGCCGCCAGTCCTGCGAGTTCTAGAAATGCTAGCGCTTTCGAAGCCAAGTCTTCCGACGTGGGACCATACACAATGTGGTCGCGCTTTGACTCCAACCCAGAGGAGGCAAATACAAAGCAATCTCGCAAGCTAAGCCAATCTCCATTTTGGAAAGGCACCGGTCTGAAATCGTCCAATGCGCTCCGTTCTACGTCAACCCAGCCTCCGACATCTCCCGCCGGGGCATTAGCTACCAGCCATGCGAGTTTATCGTTACGCCGGAATAGATCGTCATCCCAGCTGTCATGATAATTAATTGAAGCAAGAGCACCTTCTGCCTTACTGCCGTCTGCGATAGCTAATGTTATTGCTGTACCAACCGTTATGTTAAAGACGCCTTGGTCTCCAGCAACGTTTCCGCGCGGCCCAGCATTTACATCGCCTCGCAAATCGATAATCTCGATCCGGTCAAATTTTTCGCGCATCATCTTGCGCAACCCAGCATATGGCCAGCCTGTTAGAAACTTGCGATTGGTGATCAAAGCAACCACACCGCGCTGAGGTGCATTATCAGCTTCGAACAGTTTCCAAAGCGTCCAGCGCCAAAAGGCGATTGAAAACTCTTCAAATGTATTGAGCTGATTGCCCTTGCCAGCATCACTTACTGGCTTTTTCAGATCGTCCCACAGTCCCGCAACTGGATTGCCGCCTTCGTCGGTGCCTCCCGCAACCCATCGACCCACCAGTGTTTCGCGTTCATTGCCAGTTAGCCGTTTGTAGGGCGGGTTGCCGATGATCGCCAAAATTTCTTGTTCGGACTTGATACGGTTTGCCTCGGCCCGCTCTTCTGCGATCGGAATGCCTTGAATACCCAACCCGCCAAGCGGCGCATCAGTTTCCGGATTGGAGAGCGTATCGGCGAGATAAATGCCAAGCCTTGGCAATTGCACGGGCTGCGGCGTGTCCTCGCCTTCGTCGGCGGGTCGATATTTCAGCGCATGGTGCAGCCGATAATGCGCGACAGCATAAGGGCCGACCAGCAGTTCAAAGCCGTACATCCGCTCTGCTAACTGTCGCAACGCCATAGACGCAACCGGCCCACCTTCGTCGGCCATTACCTGTTCACGCACCCGTTCGGCAACGCCGAGCAGGAAAGTGCCGGTGCCGGTCGCCGGATCGAGAATGGTCACGGCGGGATCGCGCAAACCCTGAGTACCGAGATTATCCCGCAATGCCCGGTCGAGCGCACCGGTCATGTACCGCACAACCTCAATCGGAGTATAGTAAACGCCGTACTTTTCGCGTGCGGCTGGATCGAAAATGCTCAAAAAATCTTCATAGAAATATAAGATGGGGTCACGGCCATCGGGCTGAATCGCCAGTATCTCCGGCGCAAAGCTGTTGACGGTGTCGCACATGACGGCGAAGCCGATGCCGATTTCGCGTGTTACTTCCTGCTCGCTCAAAACGCGAAGCGCGGCCCGCATCAAAGGATGTTCGTCGGGCATGTGAGTCCATGCATCTGCGCCAACATCGCCCTCGATTGATTCTCGAACGAGCAGCAATCCGAACGCCAATGTCTGGGCAAAGGCCGAGGAAAACAGCGTGTCAAAATCGGTTGCAGCATACCCACCCGCCTCGGGATGCGCATAAAGCACATTACGGAATGTATCGCGCACCATGACCAACGGATGGTTGGCATTGCCCCCGGCACGAAGTTCGCCGATCCGTTCCTCGACTGCACTGCGGACCAACCGAGCCGAATGCGCCATAAGTTCGGCTAGATGCGGTGCATTGCGGGCGGCAGGAGCATCGGCATTGGCTAAAATGGCCAACAGGTCCAGAAACGGCTGAGCATCGTGGCCATCGATCAATGCATCGGCGGCTTTGTCGGTTGTATCGGGGCGAAGCGCCCTTGCTGGCACGATTGCGGCGCTGCCGTGTTCAACGGCGCGATGGAAAAGATGAAACTCGGCAAAATTGCTCGTCGACCAGTGGGCCAGTTCTTTCAAACGTCCAAACTGGCGTTTGTCATGCGCATCACCCCATCTTGTGGGATCAGCGGATTTTGCCGGTGCTTTCAATTCGACAAAAGCGCGAGCAGGCTGACCTTGACGGATAAGCGCAATATCGGGACGCCCAACCCCGGGATTATTATATTCTGGCGAAACCATAAGCACTGGTGCCTGCGGTAATAATGGCAGCAGTTCGGTGACGAGTTGTTGAAATGCTGGGGCAAGGCCTGTTTCGGGAGTGTTGACGTTGGCACGCAATAAATCCCGAATTCTTTTGGCGTAGGTTTTTAGCGCTGCTGTTATTGGGGTGTCGGGCATTTTGACTTGCTAGCGTCTTCGATTCATTCAGTCATCTGAAAACCATCAGCTTCAAGAAAGACATTTGGTGGCTCAGCGCAAACATCCCCTACCGGCGCTGCCCCCTAACAAACCGCTTCCACTCAACTTCATCCGGCCCCGGCAGCAACGGGCCGTCGGGTGGCTCGCGTGTTTGTTCTACCTTGAGGTAACGGCGCTTTTCGCCTGAGGGGCCGATGCATTTCTTGCAGTACAGCCGCTTCACGAACGCCGCGATCGCTTCGCTCTTGCCGCTCTTGTGACAGGCCCACCAATGGCCTGCTGCGTCCAAAACGGTGCTGTTGCCGCAACTGCGGCACGTGACGCGCAGGTTGATGTGGTAACGGGCGCAGTCGAATAAACAATTTAATGGCTTGAAGCCCTCCATGCCCGGACGCCAGCCGAAGGGGGGTTCCCATGTTTTGCTCAAATCAGGACCATCTGCCGCGCCGGGTCTCCGCTCAGTTGCGCGCGCGCTTCTTTCGCGGCGGCGACGGCGTTGCGGTAATGCACGGTGCCGAACTTCTCGGCTTGCGCAAAGGGCACAGGCGTCCACTCCTCGCTCGGGTACACCGCGTCATAAATCGCCCGCGCCGCCGCGCGCAGTTGATGGTCGTGCTCCAGATGCTGCACGGCATTCTCCTTCACTTTTCGAATCAGGGGTGAAGGATATATGTTCTACTAATGTTCCGCAATCGGCCTTCGATGGTTGGCCTCTGGCCAGCTACGCTTCCGACAAGCTCAGCACTCAGGATGAGCGGGTTTTTTTCACCTTCCAAGTGGCGATACCCTCCCGTCGCGGGCGGCGGTTTCGGCGGCTTGGCGGATGGCTTGCCAGTCTTGCGGGCCATATAATATTTCGCACGCGGCGCGCTTTTCGGTGTCGTCCATCCACGGCACAAATTTTTTGAACCAGGTGCGTCGTTCGAGCACGCGCAGCTTCATCATGATCGCGGCGTTGGTTTCCTCCGCGGTGACGGTTGCGACTTGCGTTTGTTCGGCCTCCCACTCCTTGCGCCATTGCTCCTTCAGCTTTCGGACGCTGTGCGGCATGCTGTTGGGGGCGCTGCCGGTGACATTCAGGCTGCCGCCATATTGTTCGGGAAAGCGTTGCTGGACGATCCACATCATGGCGCGCGTGTTGAACTTGCGGCGTTCGAGGATGACTTCGCCATCCTTTAGCAAGGTTTCGGGCGTGCCGTGGATGGCGTGGGCCATCAGCAGGTCGAGCACGCGGCGCGCGCCTGCCTCCACTGCCTTGTCCCACGCGGCGGCGAAGCTTTCCGCGCCGGGCCGTTTGCGCAATTGATACATCGCGCTGGTGCTGGTGCCGATTGAGTCCGCCGCCATCTTGACACAGCCGGAGCCTGCCAGATTGGCTATGAAGGCGCGCTGTTTCTGGTCGGTGATGCCGTTCCACCGTTTCGTGGCGCGCGCGACTGGGGTGAAGTCGAACGCTTCGGCGGGTTCAGGGGGGGCGGGAATGGCGCCCTTCGACAGGCTCAGGGTGATCGGGTTTGATTTCTTGGTCATGCGCAAGAAATAACCGATATGGTTATTTGTAGGAAAGCGATTTTTGTGCGCGCCGCTTGACCGCGCGGCCCTGCCCGCCTATATCGCGTGCAACATCCAACCCATCGGGAATGGCCTTGTCGTCGCGCAACTTGGCTAACGCATTGATGGGACTGGATTTTCACATACGCGAAACGGCTGCACGGCAGGACCCGAATCCGGGGCCATTGCCATGCGGCCTTTTTCTGTCTGTGGACATCAATGCGCGCCTGAAATTCTGAACGAAGGCACAAGCACCTTATGGCATCCCGTACCGCTCCTGCGTCCCTCTCGCGTCAAAAGCGTATCCGCAAAATCTTCGGTGACATCCACGAAGTCATCGACATGCCCAACCTGATCGAAGTCCAGCGCGAAAGCTACGAGCAATTCCTGCGCTCCGACCCGTCGATCGGTTATGTATCGGGCCTCGAAAAGACGCTGCGCAGCGTCTTTCCAGTCAAGGATTTTGCCGGAACGTCGGAACTCGACTTCGTGCATTACGAACTCGAAGATCCCAAATATGACGTTGAAGAATGCCGTCAGCGCGGAATTACTTATGCCGCCCAGATGAAGGTGACGTTGCGCCTCATCGTGTTCGAGGTTGACCCCGACACCGAAGCGCGTTCGGTTTTGGATATCAAGGAGCAGGACGTGTATATGGGCGACATGCCGCTCATGACGCATAACGGCACCTTCTTCATCAACGGTACAGAGCGCGTTATCGTATCGCAGATGCACCGTTCGCCGGGCGTCCTGTTCGACCATGACCGCGGCAAGACGCACAGCAGCGGCAAGTATCTCTTCGCCGCGCGCGTCATTCCATATCGCGGCTCGTGGCTGGATTTCGAATTCGACGCCAAGGACATCGTCAACGTCCGCATCGACCGCAAGCGCAAGCTGCCGGTTTCGACTTTGTTGTACGGCCTGGGCATGAATGACGAGGAAATCCTCAATCATTTCTACGACACCGTAACCTTCCAGCGCGGCAAGGGCGGATGGATCATTCCGTTCAATGCTGAGCAATGGCGCGCTTCGAAGCCGATGTTCGACCTTGTCGACGGCAAATCGGGCGAAGTCGTATTTCCTGCCGGTACCAAGGTCACCCCGCGCGCTGCCAACAAGGCAGTCAAGGACGGCCTTACTGAGCTGCTCATTCCGACCGAAGAAATCTTCGGCCGTTATTCGGCTTATGAGCTGATCGACGAAAAGACCGGACGGATTTACGTGGAAGCTGGTGACGAAATCACCGCCGAAAATCTGGAAGCGCTCGACAAGGCGGGCATCGATGCGATCGAGCTGCTCGACATCGACCATGTCATCACCGGTGCTTGGATCCGCAACACGGTCAAGGCCGACAAGGCCGAGAACCGCGACATGGGCCTCGACGCGATCTACCGCGTCATGCGTCCCGGCGAGCCGCCAACGCGCGAAACCGCCGAAGCGCTGTTCGCTGGCCTGTTCTTTGACCCCGACCGCTACGACCTGTCGGCGGTTGGCCGCGTCAAGCTCAACATGCGTTTGCAGCTTGATGCCGCTGACGATCACACCACTTTGCGCAACGAGGATATCCTCGCAGTCGTCAAGGAATTGGTGAATCTGAAGGATGGCAAGGGCGAAATCGACGATATCGATAACCTCGGCAACCGCCGGGTCCGTTCAGTCGGCGAATTGCTGGAAAACCAGTACCGCGTCGGCCTGCTCCGTATGGAGCGCGCCGTTAAGGAGCGTATGAGCTCGGTCGACGTATCGACTGTGATGCCGAACGACCTCATCAACGCCAAGCCAGCTGTTGCTGCGGTTCGTGAATTCTTCGGCAGCTCGCAGCTGTCGCAGTTCATGGATCAGACCAACCCGCTTTCGGAAGTCACCCACAAGCGCCGCGTTTCGGCACTTGGACCAGGCGGTCTGACCCGCGAGCGCGCAGGCTTCGAAGTCCGCGACGTTCACCCGACACATTATGGCCGCATCTGCCCGATTGAAACGCCGGAAGGCCCGAACATCGGTCTGATTAACTCGCTCGCGAGCTTCAGCCGCGTGAATAAATATGGCTTTATCGAAACGCCGTATCGCAAGGTCGTCGACCACAAGGTCACCGACGACGTGGTCTATCTGTCCGCAATGGAAGAACAGAAGAACACGATTGCGCAGGCTAACGCTGAACTCACCGCCGACGGCAGCTTTGCCGAGGAACTGATTTCGTCACGCGAGTCGGGTGAATTCCTGATGGCGCCGCGCGATCAGGTTACGCTGATGGACGTTTCGCCAAAGCAGCTGGTTTCGGTTGCGGCATCGCTTATTCCGTTCCTGGAAAACGATGACGCCAACCGCGCGCTGATGGGTTCGAACATGCAACGTCAGGCCGTGCCTCTGCTGCGTGCAGAAGCACCGTTTGTCGGCACCGGCATGGAAGAAACCGTGGCCCGCGATTCCGGCGCTGCCATCGGCGCACGCCGCAGCGGTATCGTCGATCAGGTTGACGCAACGCGTATCGTTGTCCGCGTCACTGGCGAAGTCGAACCCGGCAAGTCGGGCGTCGATATCTACACGCTGCAGAAATTCCAGCGTTCGAACCAGAACACCTGCATCAACCAGAAGCCACTCGTAAAGGTTGGCGACGTGATCGAAGCCGGCGACATTATCGCCGATGGTCCTTCGACCGAGCTCGGCGAACTCGCGCTGGGCAAGAACAGCCTCGTCGCGTTTATGCCTTGGAATGGCTACAACTACGAAGACTCCATCCTGATCTCCGAACGCATCGTGAAAGACGACGTGTTCACCTCGATCCATATCGAGGAATTCGAAGTGATGGCCCGCGATACCAAGCTTGGACCAGAAGATATCACGCGCGATATTCCAAATGTCGGTGAGGAAGCACTTCGCAGCCTCGACGAAGCGGGTATCGTCTTTATCGGTGCTGAAGTGCATCCGGGCGACATCCTCGTCGGCAAGATTACACCAAAGGGTGAAAGCCCGATGACACCGGAAGAAAAGCTTCTGCGCGCCATCTTCGGTGAAAAAGCCAGCGACGTGCGCGACACCTCGCTGAAACTGCCACCTGGCGTTGCCGGAACGGTTGTTGAAGTGCGCGTATTTAACCGCCACGGCATCGACAAGGACGAGCGCGCGATGGCCATCGAACGCGAAGAAATCGAACGTCTTGCAAAGGACCGCGAGGACGAACGCTCGATTTTGAACCGTGCAAGCTACAACCGCCTGAAGGACATGCTGATCGGTCAGACCGCAGCAGCAGCGCCCAAAGGCATCAAGAAGGGCGACAAGATCACCGAGGAAAACCTCGCTGAAGTCGAGCGTCACGAATGGTGGAAAATCGCGGTTGCAGACGACAAGGTTCAGGGCGACCTTGAAGCCGTCAAGGTGCAGTATGACGATGCCGTCAAGCTGATCGTCGAGAAGTTCGAAGATCGCCGTGAGAAGCTGGAGCGTGGCGATGAGCTGGCACCGGGCGTGCTCAAGATGGTCAAGGTCTTCGTCGCGGTGAAGCGCAAGCTGCAGCCGGGCGACAAGATGGCCGGACGTCACGGGAACAAGGGTGTTATCTCGCGGATCCTTCCGCAAGAAGACATGCCGTTCCTTGCCGACGGTACGCCAGTCGATATCGTGCTCAATCCGCTCGGTGTGCCTTCGCGTATGAACGTGGGTCAGATTTTCGAAACCCATCTCGGCTGGGCCGCACGCAGTCTTGGCATGCAGATTGGCGAGGCTCTGGAAGAGTGGCGTCATGCCAACCCGAACCCGGAAGCTGCGGCACCGCCCGAAGTGGTGCGCGAGCGTTTGGTGAAGGCCTATGGCGAAAATTATGCCAAGGAAATTGGCGGCCGCAGCGATGCCGACATCATCGAGCTGGCAGGCAATGTCAAAACCGGCGTGCCGATGGGTACGCCTGTGTTCGACGGTGCACGCGAAGCCGACGTGACGACAATGTTGCAACTGGCCGGCCTTGATGGTTCGGGTCAGTCGGAC
>JBGSVG010000108.1:0-1608 GCA_041753095.1 Sphingorhabdus sp.
GAAGTAATTGAGTGCCTGCGTGCCCGACGACGCAATGGATTCGGAGACCATCACGGTTGCCTTGGCCTCTGCCTCCGCCTCGCGTTCGCGGGCTTCGGCGTCGCGGAAGGCGGCTTCCTTTCGGCCTTCGGCTTGCAGGATGGCGCCTTGCTTCTCGCCCTCTGCACGAAGGATTTCGGCGGCGCGCATGCCTTCGGCTTCAAGGATTTGCGCGCGCTTCTCGCGCTCGGCCTTCATCTGCCGCGCCATTGCGTTGGAGATGTCAGCGGGCGGGCGGATGTCCTTGATTTCCACACGCGTTATTTTCAAGCCCCAGGGCGAGGTCGCGTGATCGACCACGTTGAGCAACCGCCCGTTGATGTCGTCGCGTTTCGAGAGGGTCTCGTCCAGGTCCATGCTGCCCATCACAGTACGCAGGTTGGTCGTGGTGATCTGCATGATCGCGACATATAGGTCGCTGACCTCATAGGCGGCTTTCGCTGCATCGAGCACCTGAAAGAAGACGACGGCGTCGACGCCGACCATCGCATTGTCCTTGGTGATGATTTCCTGCCCCGGAATGTCGAGCACCTGCTCCATGACATTGACCTTGCGTCCGACGCGGTCGAAGAACGGGATAATGATCGTCAAACCGGGTTGCGCCGCGTAGGTGAAACGACCGAAGCGTTCGATTGTATAAACATAGCCCTGCTGCACGACGGTGACCCCCATCATCACGAAGATGATGACGATCAGGGCCAGCAGGCCGAAAAAATATTCCATGGAAAACCTCCCGTTTGACGTGAGGCAGATTGTCTTAGATATGCGGTCAGTTGCCAAGCGAAATCGGACGTTATGGATATGGAAATCGTTGAGAAACTCAAATTTGTGCGCTCGGCGCTGTATGTGCCGGGGTCGAATGCGCGGGCGCTGGACAAGGCGCGCTCGCTTGATGCCGATATGCTGATTATCGACCTTGAGGACGCCGTGCCCGATGAGATGAAGGCAGCGGCGCGCGCTGCAGCGGTTGATTATGTCGCTGCCGGGATAGGTGGCAAGATTTTGGCGATCCGCGCGAACGGTGCGGGTAGCGTGCATCATGCCACCGACATGACCGCGCTGAACGGTAGCGCAGCGGATTTGGTGGTTTTGCCCAAAATCGAGGATGTGGCGGGCTTGCCCGACCTGAATATGCCATTGCTGGCAATGATTGAAACGCCAAAGGGCTTATATGCGGCGCGTGAAATAGCGGCGCATCCTTCGGTCGCAGGCTTGATTGCCGGCACCAATGATATCGCAGCGGAAACCGGAATCAAACCGGGGCCGAACCGCGAGGGGCTAGAATTATCGCTGCAGATGATCATGCTGGCGGCATCGGCGGCGGGCAGGCCGCGGTTTGACGGGGTGTGTAACCGGCTCGACGATATGAACGGCTTCGATATCGAATGCCGGCAAGGTTATTCTTACGGGTTTACCGGCAAGACTTTAATCCACCCGAACCAGATTTCGATTTGCAATCAGGCTTTTGGTCCCGATGCGGCGGCAGTTGCCGAAGCCGAGGAATTAATTGCGGCAAGCCGAGGCGGCGCGCAGCGATTTAAGGGTCGCATGATTGAATCGATGCATGTA
>JBGSVG010000109.1:0-8895 GCA_041753095.1 Sphingorhabdus sp.
GTCAAGGTTTGCATTGACTATCTTGTCAGGTGAACAAATGGCGCAAGGGACGAACTGACCAGTCTTATGGGCAACTAAGCGTTGCCGACAAAGCGAAATTCTCCCGAATAATCAGAAAGGGTCCGAACATGACGTCCAACGTGGCGATATTTGATGTAGGCGATTATGTAGTTTATCCAAAGCACGGCGTGGGCCGCGTAATCGAACTTCAGGATTCCGAAATCGCAGGCATGCAGCTGCAGCTTTATGTGCTGCGCTTCGAAAAGGAAAAAATGACCCTTCGCGTGCCTTTCAACAAGGCCGAAGGCGTTGGTATGCGCAAGCTGTCATCCGACAAGACGCTAAAGGAAGCGATGCACACGCTGACGGGCAAGCCACGCGTCAAGCGCACCATGTGGTCGCGCCGCGCGCAGGAATATGAAGCGAAGATCAACTCGGGCGACCTGGTATCGATTGCCGAAGTTACCCGCGACCTGTTCCGGCCGGACGACCAGCCCGAGCAGAGCTCTTCCGAACGCCAGATCTTCGAAGCGGCTTCAAGCCGTTTGGCACGCGAGCTTGCTGCGATGGAAAAGACCGACGAGAAAGCTGCATTGCAGAAGATTTTGGTCATCCTGAACGAAGCGGCGCCGCAATATTACGAAAAAGCCGAATAACAAGTTTCCTTACCGGAAAATCTGAAGGGCGTCGGAAACGGCGCCCTTTTTTTTGGCTACTGGATTGGGTGCGTGACCGACTTGCCAGATTCGAACTTGGTTTTGGCGATATTGATCCAACTTTGATATTTGGCGACATTTACCGAGACAGACGGATTATCCTTGGCCCCGCAACCAACCGCCCAAGACACAATGCCGACCTGAACCGTCTTGCCGCCTTCAATACCCGTAATCGGCCCACCGCTGTCCCCCTGACAGGTAAATACATGCTCTCCCCGCCTTGCTGCTGCCGAATCCGATGGCGTTATCGCGCACAGCATGAAGTCGGTCACCTTGCCATATCCGGCCCGCTTGCTGCAGGTCTGACGGTCGATAAGCTGCATTTCGCCTTCGTGCAGATCGGCTGGGTTGCGCTGCACTTCATTGTTGCTGGTGATCCGCGCAACGTGGCCCTCGGTTTCTTCCATGAAGCCCCACCCATACCATTTCACCCTGCCGCTCGGCGCTGGTGGCCGTGCCGCAGGCGTGATCGGCCGAACCGATTTGGTGTTCTGCGCCAACGTGCTGGCATCCGGCTTGATCCGCAAAAGCGCGATGTCGTTCAATTGACTGCCCGCTTTGTAATCCTTGTGAACAACGATAGAGTCGATGGCATAGGTCGTGCCCCCATATCGCAGGTTAAGTGTACCCAGTTTCACGCGGCGAAACTTGAGCGCATTCTGACGCAAAACCGGCCCGGCGAAGGGTTCGCCGGCAACGCAATGCGCGGCGGTTAGCACGATATATCGGTCGCGATCCTGACCGATTACAGACCCGCCGCAGCGATGCGTCTTCTCATGCTGTGCCCATGCAACCTTGCCCAGCGCAGCACTGGCGCGCAGCGAGGCCGGGGTATTGCTGTCGGTGGAATATAGTTGAACCTGCCAAGGGGCGGTAAACAATGATGCAACAGCCTTGCCCCCGCCGCCGCTGTATGACTTTCTGGTTGGAGTAGACAACACCGATATATTCCACGCTTGAGGAATATCTTTTATGCCCCCGTCGCGGCTGGCAAGTACATTCAGGTCTACCGGCTGATCCGATGAAATGATGGCAATATGTTGCCCGTTGCGTTGGTCTGAATAAAGTCGGGAAGTACCGGGGTTCAAGGTAAAACGCGTCGCAGGTTTTTGGGAATCCTGGAACCGCATGCTAAATTGATCAATCCTGACCAGCGCAATATGAAGCGCAGCCTGCAGCGTGTTGCGGATCATAAGCTTAGGGGTAGTGTCACAAGCGTCTGCCTCGGTGGCCGCCGAACAATCGTCCATCTGTAACGCTGCATCGACGCCCTTTCGCGCCTTTCCACGAAAGGCCAGCAAACGACGCGCCCACAATATTTGTTGAAGCTCTCCATTTAACTGGGTGGCCAGTGACGCATCGTCCAGACTGCCGACAACCACTGGCAAATGATAGCTGTAGATAAATCTAGCGGTGGCAAAACGCTGATACATCCGCACAATACGTTCGTCCGAGCCATCATACCGCCGCACACCGGCGTCATCATAACTCACCATTTCGCGATTGGGAATCAGGACCAGCGTTTGCGGAAAGTCGGGATAGCGGGCGATCAGATAGTCGGCCTGCTCTTTCGATGGACTGACACGCACATTGGGATTGGTTGCCAACAGCGCTTCGATCGTCGCCCGGTCCCCGGCAATCGAGTCAGCAAACGCCACCGCGACATATTCATTCGACAAAGGCGTTTCGGCAACCGATTCAGCGGTGCAGTCGTCACCAATGATACAGCTTTCCAGATTTTCCTCTGCAAGTTGCTGCGCTCCGAATGATGCCTGCGGCAACAACAATGCAGCCATCAGGATCAGTGCCGTCCGGATTGTCGGGAATCCCTTCATTGCGCATGCCTTTCAACCCAACTTCAGCAAGTTGCCTCGTTGAGATAGCTGTGTGGCTGCGACCCTACACAAAGAAAATTTATCCTATTTTTGACAGAAGTATACATGATTTTGGGCATGTTGGCGGTGATGCACGAGGCGCAGTAATTTTGCGCGATACCGCCTAACGCCCTTAATGACATGTCGCCGGTGCGGCCTTAGGCAGCCTGCATGGCAAAGGTTATAATCTGGTACGACGGCAGTTGCCCGCTGTGCACCCGTGAGATCGCGTTGATGCGGCGGCTCGACTGGCGCCGAGCCATCGAATTTCACGACGTGTCGCCGCCCGATGCGGCTTGTCCGTTGGACCGGCAGGAGTTGCTGGCGCGCTTCCATGCAAGCGAGAATGGTGTGATATTATCAGGAGCCGCCGCATTTGCGGCAATGTGGCGAGCGATCCCGCTGCTTAAGCCACTGGGCCATATGGCCCGCAGTCCTGCGGTTCTACGCATACTCGAATGGCTTTACGTTCGTTTCCTTGTTGTCAGACCGCAAATTCAGCGTGCCCTACGAAAAGACATCAGGTCCAACTAACCAGAAGTAACGAAGGTGAAATCAGCACGAATCCGTTGCGGATATAGCCTAACGCAGCTCTTCAATCACCTGCACGCGCGGAGTATTTGTATCATATTTGGCAAGCACCCGGCACGGTTTGGCGTCGGGCGGGCAATGTTGCGCCACCCTGGGCTCGACAGTTACCCTGTCGGGTAAAGCCGGCGCTCGATATTTACGCGGAGGCTGTCTCTTTTTCGGTACCGTTAGGACCGCGCTTGTCCAGCCGCTTTGTCCCTTGCTATCGACGAACTGGACCAACACTCCATTCGCGGCGAATGCGGTAACAGTGCATTCTGAACCGGAGGCCTCACGGCACTGCGCCAAAACTTCTTCGGCAGCAACTTCGAAATTCTGCTTTCCACTGATCAACCAGCTCTTGTGTTGCCCGCTTTGCGGCGCTTTTTCCGGCTGAGCCAATAACGCCCATTGATGCCGTTTGATTGGCTTCACAGGGAACATATCATGTGAAACATCCCCCCAGCTCGGGTCGGCTTGTTTAGGAACAAACCCTTGCAAAACATAGGTCTCATACTCGCACCCAAAAGAGCGCTCCATGCACATTTCGGCCAGTGCCTTGTATCTCAGTTCGACATTCTCAAACAGCGATGTACCCACGGGGACCTCGCCACCGGATTTTATCCAGCGCAGTCCCATTGCATCGGTGGCGACACCCAATGGCCCGTATCCGTATACCGTGTCGGCAATCGTACAGCCCTTCCCCATGTCGACGGTGCAAGCTTCCATAACGCGCTTGTTGGCAGCCTCAGCCGTCCAGTGCCCGCGGGACACCCAATATTCCGACGTGTCGATATGCGTGGCGGCCGCCATATAGCTCGGCTGAATTTCGACAGGTGGGGCCGCCGGACGACTTGGACCATCACTGCTCTCGTCGCCACTTTCGCCGACAAATTGGCATAATAATACAGGCGCGTGCGCCTGGCTGCCGGGGGTCTGACCAACTACAATTTCACCCGGTCCTGCTCCTGCGCACGGATATTGGGCTTTTGCAGGGACGGATGTTGCGCAGAACAGGATCAAGCCGAAAGATAAACAGACCCCCACGCGTGATGCAGCTGCCTTAAATAAGCATTTGAATGTCATGGTGGAACCTTGTTAAACGCGCGATTTAGGCACGATCGCTGTCACGTATCATCCACCGATACATCGCAAACTGGCGCGATCAAGCTCATCGCAGGAACCGGTACATCTGACGTCCAATCCCATAATGTTCAAATTGTGTTGCGATGGACCTACATCTACTGTATTATTATGACAATACACATTGGAGACTCCACCAAAATGAAATCCCCGTTCATTCTTCTCCCACTCGCTGCGCTGGCAGTTTCGGGCTGCAGCTTCGACGTCGATGCCGAGGACAAGCGTATCACGTCCGATGGTAAGACCATCTCCACCACTGCCGCGACCACTGGTTCATTCACGAAAGTCGAGGCGGTCGGGCCGGACAATATTGTATTTGTCACCGGCAACGCTTTCAGCATCAAGGCGGAGGGCGATGCGGATGCGATGGCCAAGCTGCGCTATGCAATGGACAATGGCACGATAATCATCGGCCGCGAAAAGGGCAAATGGTGGGGCAAGGACAGCCAGAGCGTCACGGTTACTATCACTGCGCCGGCGCTGACCGCCGCCTCGCTGGTCGGATCGGGCGATTTTACCGCAGACCGGATGGCTGGAGACAGCCTCTCGGTCAAACTCGCAGGATCGGGCGACGCCGATATTCGCGACGTCACGGGAAAAAGCATCAAGGGCGAGCTTGCGGGTACAGGCGACGTCCGCCTTGCCGGCAAAGTAGAGCGCGCCGAATTTTCGGTCGCTGGCACCGGCGACATCGATGCCTCGAAACTCGCCAGCGTTGATGCCGAGGTGTCGATTGCGGGAACCGGCGACGTACGCCTCAGCGCGACCGGCACCGTCGATGCCAGTATCGCGGGTACGGGAGACATTAGCGTTACCGGTGGTGCGAAGTGCAAAACATCGAGCATCGGGTCGGGCAAAGTCAGTTGCGGGTGAGCATGGGCGCTCAGGCGTGAACGGCTGGTGGGATCGCCATGTTGTTCCGCGCCTGATCGGCTGCGCCTGCCGCCAGCCTGCGGTAATGAAGGACCGGTCGCGCGTGGTGCCGTTGGCGTCGGGCGATGTACTGGAGCTTGGCTGCGGCGGTGCGGCGAATTTGGCGTATTATGATTGGTATCGGGTAAAAAGCCTGTCGGGGATCGACCCTTCGCCCGAGCTTCTTGACCGTGCCCTTGTCGAACTTGCTGATCTCGGCCGCAGCGCAAATTTCGTCGCTGGCGTGGCCGAAGCGCTCCCCTTTGCCAGCGATAGCTTCGACACGGTGGTAACGACCTTCACGCTGTGTTCGGTACAAGACACAGTCGCTGCGCTGTCCGAGGCGAAGCGCGTACTCAGGCCCGGTGGGCGGTTGCTCTTTGTTGAGCACGGCCTTGCCCCCGATGCCGCGCCCGCAAAATGGCAATCCCGGATTGAGCCCGTATGGAAACATATCGCTGGCGGTTGTCATTTGACCCGGCCAGTTACAAGCGCCATATCCGCCGCAGGTTTCGTGTGCGATGTGCCTCACGGGCATTATATGAAGAGGACTCCAAAATGGCTGGGCTGGGTCGAATTTGGCGAGGCACGATTGGCCGATTAAGCGCCGCGATGCTGTTTGCGGCCGTGTCGCTTGGCGCGCAACCCGCGAGCGCAGTCGAGCGCAAACTGTTGATTGCCAGTTTCGAAAATATCCAGGTCATCGGCGACATCAATGTAACCGTGCAGACCGGGAAATCCCCGTCAGCCATAGCCAGCGGCGACAAACGCGTTCTCGAATCGTTGAAGCTTGAACGCGTCGGGATGACGTTGCGCGTGCGGTTACAAGACATCGTCAATAACAAAAAGGGCGTACCCATAACCCAGCCTTTGCAGGTGACGCTGACCACCCAAGCGATCAAAGATATCACCCTCAGCGGCAATGGGACGTTGAAAGTTTCGCAGGTAAAACAGACTACCGCGTCGCGAATACTGGTTGCCGGCAATGGTTCGGTTTCAATTGGCAGTCTGATTGCCGACCAGTTTACCGCCAATATCAACGGAAACGGCAAAATCGAAATCGGCAGCGGCGTGACGCGCGATGCACGCGTGACCATCGACGGTGCAGGCGCTTTTCAAGGCGCGGGCGTAAAAATGCGCAAGCTGCGGCTTGAGCATATCGGCAATGCAGTTTCGACAGCGACCGTTGAGGAAGGCACGGATATTTACAATCGCGGATCAGGCAATATCACGATTGGCGGTAAGGGCACCTGCTTCATCAAACTGGCGGGCGCTGCCGCCATTAACTGCGCAAAGATTGAAACAGGATCTGGCAAATGAATGGCATGCGGATAATCAAATATAGCGGGATTATCGCCGCCCTGATGCTCGGCGGCTGCACGTTACCAGCCTCAGGCGGCACCGAAGTTGGCGGCTGTTCGGCAGGCGCGGACGCTGGTCAATCGCCAGCTGGACTGACCCAGACTACCCTGTGCATCACCAGCGGCGCGAAGACACGCGCGTTCACTGTAGAAATCGCAGGTAGCTCGATGGAACAAGCCAAGGGGTTGATGTTCCGGACCGAACTTGCAGACACGGCAGGAATGATCTTTCCGTTTGCCGAGCCAAGGGTTGCAAGCTTCTGGATGAAGAACACCGTCATTCCTCTCGATATCATTTTCATTCGTTCCAACGGAACGATTGAAAGCATCGCCGAGAATACGATTCCCTATTCGACCGCTCCGGTAGCCGCGGGCGAACCTGTTACAGCTGTTCTCGAACTGCGCGGCGGGTTGACCGCTGAACTGGGTATATCGGCAGGTGACAAGGTCGTCTGGCGAGGCAAATAGCGCCCAAATAGGGATTGCGCGAAGCAACGCTTCGCCCTAATCGCGGGCCATGGGAATCCTTGGAAAAATCTTCACCTGGTGGGATGGTGCCACCATCGGCACTGCGCTCTACAGCTGGCGCAAGGGTAAGTCTGTGGGGGAGGATTCTGCTGGTAACACTTATTATCAGTCGGCAGACGGCAAGCGCCGGTGGGTTATTTATAACGGTGCCAACGACGCAAGCCGCGTTTCGCCCGACTGGCATGGCTGGCTGCACGGCACGCATGACGGCGATCCCGAGAGCTATTTGCCGCCGGTGCGTTCCTTTGAGGCACCTGCCGTTCCTAATCTGACCGGCACCGACGCTGCCTATCGCCCGGCTGGCGCTATCGAGCGCGGTGGCCACCGTGCCCGGGCCACCGGCGATTATGAGGCATGGAGTCCCGACGCATCATGACGTTTCGGAGTGGTCTGTTGCTGATGCCATTTTTGGCAGCACTGGCCGCGTGCGGTTCGTCCGATAATCAGGAAGAAGCACTTGCGCCGATAAAGTCAGGCAAAGCACAACAGGCAACCGACAAGATTGTGGTCGCACAAGGCGAAACGCTCGGAACGCCGATGGCCGAGCGGGTTGCCGTTCTTGGCCTACTGAATAAACGCAACGGCCAGACACGCGATATTGAATTGAAACCCGGTGAAGCCATCCGCTTTGGCAAGGTCGTGGTCCGGCTGCGCGCCTGCGAGAAGACCGCACCGTGGGAAACCTATCCCGACGAGGGCGCATTTGTTCAACTTATTGTCAACGAACGTCCACCCGGCACGACCGAGGCCGAACGCTGGCGGACAGTATTTTCTGGTTGGCTGTTCAAGGAAAACCCGGCGGCCAATGTTGTCGAACACCCGATTTATGACGTCTGGGTCAAGACCTGCAAGATGAGCTTCCCGGGCGAAGAAGAAGCGGTCGAGGAAAAATCTTCCGAAGACGCCGCGCCTGCGGCCAAGAAGCCGTCCAGCGCACCCCAGTCGCCCGCGCCTGCAGCACCTGCAGCAGAAGAAGGCGATGGCGAGGACACGACCGAGGCCTGATAGGCCAAACCAAGCGCAGCTTCCAGTCGGACCAGATAATCGTCCTGTGATATTTCAATCGCTCCCAGGCTCGACAGATGGTCAGTCATGAACTGGCAGTCGAGCAGTTCGAACCCGCCGACCTTCATTCGCGCCACCAGCCACGCCAGCGCGACTTTCGACGCATCGGTCGCTCTGGAAAACATGCTTTCGCCGAAAAACGCCCTTCCCATCGCCATACCATAAAGTCCGCCGACAAGATTACCGTCCAGCCAGCATTCCACGCTATGTGCGTGCCCCATCCGGTGAAGATTGCAAAATGCGTCCTCAATATCAGGATTAATCCATGTATCGCGCCGGTCGTCGCGCGATTCTGCGCAAGTGGCGATGACCTGCGCAAAGACACGGTCCGCCGTTACGACAAACCGCTCCTGCCGGATCGTCTTTGCCAGCGACTTAGACAGGCGAAACCCTTCGAGCGGCAAAATTGCGCGTTGTTCGGGTTCTATCCAGAATGTATCGGGGTCATCACGCGCATCTGACATCGGGAAAATGCCATTGGCATAAGCGCGCATCAGCAAATCCAGATCGATTGGCACAGGAATCCCTTCTTTCGACACCCTATCTCGAATTGCGCCATCGCATGCAATGGATTATAGCCCGGTCATCTACCCCCGGCAGTGTCGAGTCCTTGGACCAGCGCCGCCGGGGATTATTGTTTCAAGCAAAGACAGGGACCGCACATGACCCGCCGCCGTAAAATCTATGAAGGCAAGGCCAAGATACTTTATGAAGGCCCCGAACCTG
>JBGSVG010000110.1:0-7845 GCA_041753095.1 Sphingorhabdus sp.
GAGGCGGTGCGCGGGGTTGGTTTCGCAAACGGTGAAAAACGGCAGTTCGATATGAGCGAACGAGTCATATTCCATCGACCAAAAGACATTGCCCCACGCCGCATTAAGCGCGTCGATATTACCGTAACGCGCTTCACACCACGCACGGAACTTGTCCCGCGCGGCGGGCGATGCGCTCAGCGTCGTGTCGTGGCAGCAAAGTTCGTTATCCGTCTGCCATCCGACGACATGCGGGTTATCGCCGTAACGCGCCGCCATCGCTTCGGTAATCCGTTCGGCCTGCACCAGATAAGTTTCACTCGAAAAATCATAATGCCGCCGTGAGCCAAAACCGCGCGTCATGCCTGTGTGAATATCGACCGGAAGGATCTCGGGATATTTGACGCACAACCATTTGGGTGGTGTCGCTGTCGGCGTGCCAAGCACTACTTTCAGTCCCGCCGCGCCGAGCGTTTCAATCGCGCGGTCCATCCACTCCCAGGTGAAATTGTCCTCGCTGCGTTCAATTCGTCCCCATGCAAATTCGCCAATGCGAACGTAGGTCAGCCCAAGATCGCGCATCCGCTGCGCATCGCGGGCCCACATTTCTTCGGGCCAATGTTCGGGATAATAGCAAACGCCAAGCATGGTGCCTGTGTGGCGGGTGCACCCGTCGATGGCAAGCCTATCGCGGTACCGCTATATCGAACGCAATGGTCAGCCGTTCGCCCGCCTCGAATGGAACGGTGCTATGCCACATGGTTGACGGGAAGAGAACGAGCCTGCCCGGTTTTGGTTCGACGGTTGCATAGGGCTTCAAATCCAGCCCAAGCTCGGGTGGCGGCGTGCCAAGCGCAAACCAGCCCGATGGCTCGGGTCCGGCTTGCTCGGGCAAGGCGACATAGAATGCAGAGCTGACCCAGCCCATCACATGGCTGTGGCTCGCATGATAGCCCTTGTCTTTCAGGCGAACCGACCAGCTGCCTTCGAAAAGAATTTCATCGCGGCGCGGGGCGAGCAGTGGATGCGTTTGGTCAGGCTGCGGTAGCGCATCGATATAATTCCGAACGGCTACGGTGATCTTCTTTCGCGCCGACTGGATGGCCGGATCAGGGTTGAAGAACAAGGGCCGGTCGGTCTGCGTACCGCCCCGCACCGATTGCTCGGGATAGGGCGCGCTCAGGATATGCAGCTTGCGTAATGTTTCCGCCAGTGCATCGATTTCTTGGCCGGAAAATTTCAGATCGGTCACCGACATAAGGGGGGCTGAGCCATCCAGCCATGCAGCACGCTCATTGCCCGTCAACCGCCAGATCAACGACAGATAAGGCCAGAAAATATTGCCCGCTGCCGTACTGATATGGCGACTGGCGCATATTTCGGCCTCGGCAAAGTCACCGCGCCGCAGGTGAAGCCGGGTGCGGCACAGATCGAGGCCGGGGTCTATGATATCAGCAACGTCTGCGAGCCGCATATCGACCGTTGCGTGGTCCCCTGACTCGCTTGCCAGATAGAAGCGCGCCGACGCCAGCGCACGCTGTCCCGAAAAATCGCGCTCTGCTGCATCAAGAATAGTGCCGACCTTGTTCCAATCCTTGGCAATGGCTGCGTTGTGAAACCATGCCAGCCGAAGCGCCAGATTTTCCGGATTGCGGTCGCTGGCTTCGGCGTAGCTTCGGTCATGGCCTTCATCCTCGCCGCTGGTCGAACGAATACGTGACAATATGGCATGGCCGTCCAGCCACTCGGGTCGTGCGGCCAAGGACTGCTCAAGCAAGTTCTGCGCTGCGGCAGCATCGCCGTCGGATGTCAGCGCCAGCGCCTGATTGCGCAATAGTTGCAGGTCATCGGGATTGAGCGCTGCCGCCTTGGCGAAAAGCGCATAAGCTGGCCGCCAGCTTTCATAATGCAGTTGCGCACGGACGGCGGCGATTTGTGAGTGGTTAGGCGCTGCCTTTGCGGCAAGGTCTATCGCCTCGACTGCAGCTTCCACATCCTGCCGTTGCCGCTTTGCTATCGCCGTCCGGAACAGCGCTTCGGCGTCCACTGGCTAATCGCCTGCCTTGCAATGCTGGTCGATAAACTGCTGATGCGTCGGCTGCCGCGCCGCTTCCGACGTCATGGCTGCACGCAACTTGCCCAGCCATTCGCGCCCGTCCAGCCCGCGATAATCGAACAGAGGATCGACCGTCTCGGGAATATTCCCCTGCCCGATATGCACCGCCAGCCAACTGGGTTGCCCGAACAGATCCATATCGCGCGCGATATGGCGACCGTAGCTTCTGAAATGATCGATCTTGAACTGCAGACTGTCCGGAATGTCCATATTCGCGCAATATCGCCACAGCTCGCTATCGTCGCGCGTGGTCAGCTTGTAATGCAGAATGATGAAGTCGCGAATGCGTTCGAACTCGGTGGCGGCGATATGGTTATACTCGTCGGCGACCAGCGGGTTGAAATCCTTGTCGGGAAACAGCGCCAGCAGTTTCGATATGCCTGCCTGAATCAGATGCAGGCTGGTCGACTCCAGCGGTTCCATGAACCCGCTCGACAGGCCGATGGCGATGACATTCTTGTTCCAGAATTTGCGGCGGCGGCCAGTGGTGAAACGAAGTTTGTTCGGTCCGGCGAGCGGCTCGCCATCGAGGTTAGCGCGCAAACTGGCTTCGGCTTCGTCGTCAGATATGAATTGGCTGCAATAGACATAGCCGTTGCCGGTGCGTTGCTGCAGCGGGATGCGCCATTGCCAGCCTGCGGCCTTTGCCTTGGAGCGGGTATAAGGCGTTAACTCGCCTGCGCTGACACATGGCATGGCCACGGCGCGGTCGCACGGCAGCCAGTGCGTCCAGTCGTCATAGCCGGTCTGCAGCGCGCCTTCGATGAGAAGCCCGCGAAATCCGGAGCAATCGATGAACAGGTCGGCAGCGAAGCTTTGCCCGTTTTCAAGCGTGACGTTCTCGACGAAACCAGTTTCGCTGTGCTGCACGACCGAAGCGATTTTGCCCTCTGCGCGCGTAACGCCTCGCTCCTCCGAATAAAGGCGCAGATAGCGGGCATAGAGGCCTGCATCGAAATGATAGGCATAATCGAAAGTCGACGACACATTGCGCGGGTCGTTGCCAGGACGCGCAAAACGGCCCGCCTTGGCCATCGCCCACGCCATGCTGTGCTCGTCAAAGCTGGCAGTCTCTCCGGCCTCGCGCGCCTTCAGCCAATAATGGTGAAGCCCGACGATATCGAAGGGCCGTCCATGCGGACCAAATGGGTGGAAATAGCGATTACCGACGCTTCCCCAATCGACAAATTCGATGCCGAGTTTAAACGAGCCTTGCGTCGCCTTCACAAACTCGCGCTCGTCGATGCCGAGCATTTCGTTGAACGTGCGGATCGGTGGAATCGTTGCTTCGCCGACGCCCACCGTCCCGATCTCTTCGGATTCAATCAGGGTAATTTTGCAGTTATGGCGCAGCGTGTTCGAGAGCGCCGCAGCGGTCATCCAGCCGGCCGAGCCGCCACCAGCAATGACTATTGATTCTATGCGTTCACCCATGCCTACTCCGTAACGCTTGGCTTACTGCTTTGCCAATGAAAGCGGGTCCGATGACTTTTGCCACCGGACCCGCCTGTTCCCCCAAGATGCGACCCCGGGGATTGTGCTATGTTTAAAAGCTTAGACGTACCGATCCGGTCAACGTGCGACCGATAACCGGCGTTCCGGTAATGCCGCCACCAAAGGTGCCGTTGCCATTGCCGCGTGTGTCATAGGTGTCGAACAGATTGTAGACGTTGAGGCCCAGCTCCAGATTCTCGATCGGGTTGATCCGCAAATTGGTGTTGAACACTGTCTTTCCCGGATATGTCAGCGCGCCGTCAAAGGTGCTCGACTGTCCGACCGCAGTAACGCCTACCGAAACGATTTCGGCGATGTCATAATTGGCCGAGAGCGAGTAGCTGAGGTCGGGGATATTCAATGCGCGGGCAAAGCTGGCGGAACCGGCAACCTGCGTTCCATTACGCGTCGACGTGAACTTCTGCTTTGCCTTGGTGTAAGTCGCGTTCGCAATGAAGTTGAAACCGCCGAGACGAAGCGTGGCGAAGAATTCTGCGCCCTGCGTCTTGAAGCTGTTGTCGATGATACAACCGCCGCCGGGGCAAATGCCGGTAACAGTAGGCTCAAAATCGCTGCGCTTGAAATCGCCCTTAAGCAGGGTCAATTCAACGGTGTACCGGCCATCGCCGATATTACCGCGGTTCTTGACGCCGATTTCATACTGGTTGACGAAGTCGACCGATGGCGTGACGCCGTCGGTACAGGCCAGGGCGGTTGCCTGTGCACGGGTGCAGAGGCTTCCATCGGCGTTGAATTTGCCGCTAACGGTCTGACGGTCGCTGTTGAAGCGGCCACCCTTGGATGCGCGACCGAACAATGACAAATCCGGAGTTGCCTTCCACAAGGCTCCCGCAGTCCAGCTGGTATAGCTGCGGCTGTAATCGAGCACTTCGCGACGTCCATTGGCTGTCATCGTAGGGATGAGCACGCCGCCCGAATTCACGTTGAATTCGGGGCCGCCAGCAATCGTGAAGCCTGACGCCTTGACCTTCTCGAACCGGATGCTGCCGTCGAGATTGAAGGTGTCGTTGTCGAGAACTAGCTGCGCGTAAGGCGCAGTATTGGTGTAAGACAGGTCGTAATCGCGGGCACAGCAATCGCCCCAGTTATTGTTGTAACCGGAAATGCCTTCCTGCGTGATCTTGTTTGCGGCTGCAGTTGCTGTCGGGCTGTCGTACAGATCGAGTTGCGATGGGCTGTTGCCGCTCAGTTCACGCAGCGACTTATTCACATGCCAGTCCATTGCGATGGTCTGGTCCATGTAGAAATAGCCAACGCGCGCGGTCAGATCGGCAAAGCCGGTATCGAACTTGCCAGCAAGCGTCAGGTCGTTGACGAAGCTGCCAAGGTCGCGAATGTTGGTTTTGACGTTGACGTTATTGTCGACATAAGTGCCGGTATAGAGCTGCCCCGCATTAGGACCGCTGGCATAACGGATGGCTTGCACAACGCGTCCATTGACGGTCGAGCCGACTATCCCGGCCCGCGTACCAATGCCGAGGAACGGCGAGGCAAAGCCACCGCTGATGTCCGAATAGCGTGCATTGTTATCGACCGTGATATTGTCGGTCAGCTCATAATGAAGCTGCGCGCCAATCGACTTTTGGTTGGTCGTAATGCCGTCCATCTTGACGCGCTCAAGTGCACCTTCACGGTTATAGATCAGGAAGCTCTGATTATATTTCGAGTAATTGGTATCGGTGCGGCCATCGAAGCCGGGATAGGGCTTGATATTACTGACCTTGCCACCGCTGATCGTGGCAAGTGCAGGTGCGCCGGTGTAGTTGGGCTCTGCCGTGTCGGCATATTTGAAGAGCAGGCGGAAATAACCTTTGCCGTCACCGAATTCCTTGGTGACATTGGCCTTCACCTGAATGCTGTCGGAGAGATTATATCCCGCATTAAGCGGCCCGCGGCCACGCTTGAAATAGCCGCCGACATGGAAATTCAGGCCCTCGGTCAGGTTGCCGCCATAGCGGAAGTTGAGCTGGGTCTGGTCGTAATCGATGCCCTTTTGCAGTTCTACATAGCCACCTTCTTTGGTGCCATAGTTACTGATATAGTTGATAACCGCGCCCGGTGCCTGCGAGGCGAAGGTCGTTGCCGAACCGCCGCGAACCGCTTCGATATTTGCTACGGAAGGGTCGAACCGGGTGAAGTAGTCGTTGTTACCGAACTGGATATCGCCGAACAAAACGACGGGAAGGCCGTCTTCCTGAAGCTGGACGAATGGCGCCCCTCCGGTTGCCACAGGAAGACCACGCACTGCGATATTGGAGTTACCGCCGGGTCCGGAAGTGCCGGGTACTTGAATGCCGGGAAGCAGCTTGAAGACTTCGGCCTCCGAGCTTGGCTGGAAGTCTTGGATCATCTGAGCGTCGATGCTGGTGACCGAAATCGACGTTTCGATCTTGGTCTGGTCGCGTCCTGATGCCGTGACGACGATCTCGTCGAGCGAAGAGACTTCTTCCTCGGCGGCCGCCTCATCCTGTGCATAAGCCGGAACGGCGATAAATGCAGTGCACAGAGCGAGTGCCGACACTTGCTTGTTAAAACGGGATATCTTCATATCATCCTCCCCAAATTTCAAAAACGGACACCTTTGGCAGGTGCTTCCATAATGTCTGATAGCGCTTTGGAAAACGTTTGCAAGAATTTTTCGCAAACCTTTGCATAATATCGCGCAACAAAATTTTCTGTTGCAGAAGTATCACGATTCTAGGCGCTACCTAGCTCGTCATCGCGCACCCGCATCACTGCGACTGCAGCACATATAAGCAAAACACCCGCCAGCATCAGCGCATTGCGCGCATCACCGCCAAGCCACGACTCATAATAAAATGGGAATGTCGCAGCATTGAGCAGCATCGGGATGACGATCATCATGTTGAATATGCCCATATAGACACCTGTGCGGCGGGGCGGGATGCAGCTTGCGAGCATAACATAAGGCGTTCCCATGATACTGCCCCAGCAAATGCCGACTCCGATAGCTGCCGGAAACAGCCATGCCGTCTCGGTCATCTGCGGAATAATAAGCATGCCCACACCGCCGGCTACAAGCGCCAGCGCGTGCACCTTACGCGGCCCGATGCTGCGTATTAGCGGCATCATCGCAAGCGCCGCGACAAATGCGACGGCATTATAGAATGCGCCCATTGTCCCGTTAGTCAAAACCGCACTGCGGAAGCCGTCGCTGACCGGCTCGCTCGTGTTATAGACCGAGCGCGCGATCGAATAGGTCACATAGGTCCAGTAAATCCCCATTGCATACCATTGAAACAACATCATGACGCCGAGCTTGCGCATTGGCGTTGGCATCTCACGAATGGCGTCCCAGATTTCTTTGAAGGTCGCCGCAACGGTTCTTGGCTGGGCGGCTATCTCTGCCTGCTGAACATCGGTCAGTGGTAATTCGGGAACGCGGATAACCGACCAGAGGATGGTCGATAACGATAATACCGCGCCGATGGTGAAGACTATATAGACGGTATCTGGAATATTGTTCGCGCCAATCGCGTCCTTGTTAATACCAAACAGCCCGACCAGCAAAGCGGGTGTGCCCAAGGCGAGACATTGTGCCAGCCCGGTAAATGCACTCTGCGTCAGGAAGCCGACATTATGCTGGTCCTCGTTCAACCGGTCGCTGACATAGGCACGATAAGGCTCCATCGTAATATTGTTGCCCGCGTCGAGGATCCACAACAGACTGGCCGCCATCAATATGCTTTGCGAAAGCGGCATGAACAGCAACCCGAGCGAGCACATGATGGCGCCGATTATGAAGTAAGGTGTCCGCCTTCCCCATTTCGAGTTGGTCCGATCACTCATTGCACCGATAATCGGCTGGACAATAAGTCCGGTAAGTGGCCCAGCGAGCTGCAATATCGGCAGCGAGGCCTCTTCAGCCCCAAGATAAGAATAAATCGGAGCCATATTGCCCTGCTGCAGCCCAAAGCTGAACTGCAGACCGAGAAAACCGAGATTCATTTGCAGAATCTTGGATAGCGACAAATGCGGCTTGGCGGCGACTTCGCTCATATTTCCTCTCCCGGCGGAACAATCCACTCTCTCTCACATTTCATGCTAACGCGTGGGGGAAATTATGCAACAAACGATTGCATTGCGTATAAGCGCAGTTTTCTTTCCCTCTTGCCATGCGGGTAAATCGTCCGCACATATGGAAGTGAAGGAGCAGAGATGGACAATCAGGGGCGGGTCCGGAACATCACCGATCTCGCGCGACTGGCGGGCGT
>JBGSVG010000111.1:0-3291 GCA_041753095.1 Sphingorhabdus sp.
GTCATCAAGGCGTGCGCCAAACACGGCATCACCACGCTGGCCGCAGTGCCGCCGTTATGGGTGCAACTCGCCGAACAGGACTGGCCCACCGAGGCGACAGAAACCATGCGTCGCCTGACCAATTCGGGCGGCGCGTTGACCTCTAGCCTTGTAAGAATGCTGCGCAGCATTTTTGGGGAGCGCACCGAAATTTTCGCGATGTACGGCCTGACCGAAGCCTTTCGTTCAACCTATCTCGACCCAGCGCTAATCGACGCCAATCCAACCAGCATGGGCCGAGCCATTCCCTTTGCCGAAATCATGGTTGTGGCCCCGGATGGCAGCGAAGCCGCGCCAGACGAGCCCGGCGAACTGGTTCACGCGGGGCCATTGGTCGCGCAAGGTTACTGGCAAGACGAAGCCCGCACCGCCGAACGCTTCAAACCGGCACCGGAGTTCTCGCGCTTTGGCGGCATGGCGGTCTGGTCTGGCGACACTGTCCGCCGCGACGCCGACGGGCTCTTATATTTTGTCGGCCGGGACGATGCGATGATCAAAACCAGCGGCAACCGGGTGAGCCCTACTGAAATCGAGGAAGCCGCCGTCGAAAGCGGCCTTGTTGCAGAAGCCTGCGCGCTTGGCCGCAAGGACGAACGACTGGGGGCTGCGATTGTCTTGTTTGCGCGGGGGAGCGGCGATGACGACGGGCTGAAAGCACATTTGAAGGCAGTGCTGCCCAATTTCATGCAGCCTGCACAAGTCGTGTGGCTGGATGAGTTTCCCAAAAGCGCGAATGGTAAACTGGATCGCAACCACTTGGCTGCTAGTCTAACGCAATGAAGGCAACCGGACCGGTCCCCGCTGGCTACAGCGCCATAAATGGCGAGCTTGCAATTGGCGGGCTGACGGCGCCTGCGTTGGTGGAGCGGGCGGGCGACACGCCTCTATTTGTTTATTCATCCGAACATTTACGCCAACGGGTCGCGGATGTGCGCGGTGCGATGCCAAATCGGCTGGCTATCCATTATGCGATGAAGGGCAACCCCTTTCCACCCTTGCTGGAACTGATGAACGGGTTGGTCGATGGTTTCGATGTGGCGTCAGGTGGGGAGTTGGAGTTGGCGCTGGCCTCAGGGGTGGACGCAGGCCGGATCAGTTTTGCCGGACCCGGCAAGCGCGATCGGGAGCTGGAGCGTGCGATAGCGCTGGGTGTCACGCTCAACAGCGAGAGCGAGGGCGAAGTTGATCGCGCAATATCTATCGGCGCTAGGATCGGCGTCACGCCGCGTTTGGCGGTCCGCGTTAACCCGAGTTTCGACCTCAAAGGCTCTGGCATGAAGATGGGTGGGGGTGCCAAGCAATTTGGCGTCGATGCCGACCGCGTGCCTGCTCTGGTCAAGCGCATCATCGGGGCGGGCGCCGAATGGCATGGGTTCCATATCTATGCTGGAAGCCAAGCTTTAAAGGCCGACGCAATCATCGACATGCAGGCGCAGACCTTGGCTTTGGTCGCGGAACTGACCGAAGCGATTGGCGTATCGCCGCCGCATGTCAATTTGGGCGGCGGATTTGGTATTCCCTATTTTCCAGGCGACGAACCCGTCGATATCAAGGCGGTCGGCGCCGCACTGGGTTATGCGTTCGATGCGCTCCCTACTAGTTTATCCGACACCCATTTCTGCATCGAACTCGGCCGCTATCTGGTGGGCGAGGCTGGCGTCTATCTGACCCGCATCGTCGACCGCAAAATCAGCCATGGAGAGATATTCCTTATCACCGACGGCGGCCTCCATCATCAACTCGCCGCCAGCGGCAATTTCGGCACCGTCATCCGCCGCAATTATCCCGTGGCGATTGCCAACAAATTTGGCGCAGACCCCGAGGAGGTCGCATCCATCGTCGGCTGCCTCTGCACCCCGCTCGACAAATTATCCGACCAAGCAAATCTTCCGCGCGCCGACGTGGGCGATCTCGTCGCCATTTTTTGCGCGGGAGCATATGGTGCCAGCGCCAGCCCTGCCAATTTCCTGGGGCAGGGGCCGGCGCTGGAAATGCTTATTTAGGCAGCTATCTGCCTAATTTGCGGTGGGTTGATTTGCCATTTTGGCAGGCTTATAGCGGTGCTCTATTAGTAAGCGGTCCTGCGGGGCCGCTTTTTGCCTTTTGGCGAAACAGAAAGGAAAAGCCATGTCGATCACTCCCCTGATGCCCGTCTATCCCCGTTGCGGGTTCCGGCCGGTGCGAGGCGAGGGCGCTTGGCTGATTAGCGAAGACGGCAGCCGTGCGCTGGATTTTGCGGCGGGCATTGCAGTCAATCTTTTGGGCCACGGCCACCCGCATCTGACCAAGGCGATCCAGGATCAGGCAGCGACGTTGATGCACGTGTCGAACCTATATGGCAGCCCGCAGGGGGAGGCCTTTGCCCAGCGCCTCGTCGATACGACCTTTGCCGACACAGTGTTCTTTACCAATTCGGGTGCCGAGGCAGTCGAGTGCGCGATTAAGACTGCGCGTGCCTATCATCAGTCGCACGGCAGCGAGCGGTTCGAAATCATCACCTTTAAGAACGCGTTTCATGGCCGGACGATGGCAACGATTTCGGCATCGAACCAAGAGAAGATGCATAAGGGCTTCCTGCCGTTGCTCGAAGGTTTCAAATATGTCGACTTCGACGATTTGGAAGGCGCCAAGGCCGCAATCGGCCCGAACACCGCCGGCTTCCTGGTCGAACCCATCCAAGGCGAGGGCGGTGTCCGTCCCGCGTCCGATGCATTTATGCAAGGTTTGCGCGCGTTGGCTGACGAGCATGACCTGATGTTGATCCTCGACGAAGTCCAGTGCGGCGTTGCACGGTCAGGTACGCTCTATTGTCATGAGCAATATGGCATCAAGCCTGACATCATGGCGACGGCAAAAGGCCTTGGCGGCGGCTTCCCCGTTGGTGCGTGTCTCGCCACTGAAAAGGCGGCGCGCGGCATGGTCGTTGGTACGCACGGCTCGACCTATGGCGGCAACCCCTTCGCAATGGCGGCATGTCAGGCGGTCTGGGACGTCGTTGCCAATGACGAGTTTCTCGCAAACGTGCGGTCAACCGGCGACAAATTGCGCGCGGCGCTTGAACAATTCATCGGCAATTATCCCGACCTGTTCACCGGTGTACGCGGCAAGGGTCTGATGCTTGGCGTGATGATGACGCATGAAGCACGCGCATTTGTCGCTCATTTGCGCGACAATCACGGGCTGCTGACCGTGGCGGCAGGCGACAATACATTCCGCGTTTTGCCACCGCTCAATATCGACGACGGCCATATC
>JBGSVG010000112.1:0-2101 GCA_041753095.1 Sphingorhabdus sp.
CCGAATGGATGAAGAGCAAAAACCTGCCCCCGATGCCTTGGCAACTGGACAATTGATCCATTCCACCCAATATATGGGGTAGGAGGTCGTCACATGGTCGAACAAAGACAATCGGCAATGCAGCGCATTCAGGTCGGACTAGTCGGACTTGTAGTGGTGCTGCTGTTCGTCAGCCTCGCCAATATGGTATTGGACCGGGTTAGCGATGGTCAGCAGACGGGCGCGACTGCTGATGGCGGGACCATGACTGCTGAGACTGATTCAACGCCGGATGAGCCGCTTGCCGAATTGGGCGTGACCCCGGTCGCCAAGGACGACGAAACAACAAAGGCGCTGGAGGCACCAGCGCAAAATATTCGTCAAGTCCAGCCGCCCGCACGCCAGCAGTAGAAACTGACAAATGCAACTGAAACTCAAGGATGCGGGTGTCCGCAGGCGCCTGCTGGTCGGGATGCTGCTGGTGCTAGGACTGGTCGTGCTGCTGTCTGCGCTCCGCTATGGTCGTTCCGAGCCAACCACAAACCGTCCCGCCATCGGCTTGATGACTACGTTGCCGTTACAATGGAGTGAAGGTGGAATTGAGGCGGATCTTTCGACCGAAGCCGAACCGCATCCGGCCTATGCCCGACTGCAGCAGCAATATGACATAGTCCCAATCGACGATTTCGAAACGCTGGACAGCAAATCTCTCTCATTGCTCGTTCTGGCACAGCCCCGCGCCCTTGGCCCGGCAGAGTTGGTCAAGCTCGACGCGTGGGTGCAAGCAGGGGGGCAGCTTTTGATTTTTGCCGATCCGGCGTTGCAATGGGGAAGCCTCTATCCTCTCGGCGACAAGCGCCGGCCGCTTTTTACATCGCTACTTTCGCCACTGTTTTCGCATTGGGGGTTGGAGCTTGTTCTACCTTTGACCGACGAGCAACCTGTCGTACTTCGCGAAGTCGATGGCGTAACAATCCGCACGCAAACGCCCGGTGAGTGGCTGGTCAAGGAAGGAAGCAAGAGGGCTGCGTGCAGCATTGCACCGCACAAGTTGCTTGCAGAGTGCAAGGTCGGCAACGGGCGGGCGTTACTAATTGCCGATGCCGATTTACTGGATACCGTCTATTGGGAGGGGCAGGGAGTTCGTGCGGTCACAGGGGACGACGAGTTCGCGAACCTGCTTTGGGTAGAGGCGCTTCTTATGGCGCTGCGTGACGGCAATAAATCTCCCGGGGATTTCATGGGAAAATGACCGACGATTCGCGGGATATTGCGGAAAATCTAGGAATAGCGTCGGATTCGCCGGGTTTTTTGCCGGGATAATAGCTGACCCAGCGGGAGCGTTTAATATTGATATTATTTTTAGATAATAAAAACAGCTGCTTATGGTTAATATGGGTGTTATTCCCATAAAATCCCTCTTTTCATCCATATAATCCCTTGTTATGCAAGGGCATCCAAGGGGTGGATTTCTGATTTTAACGGTCGTTCCCGCGTCCGCACGGCGATAGGCGTCTCCGTGGTTGGCAATCTGCGCCCTTTTTGGGAGGGTGGTTCAGGCAGTGTCAGCTTTGGTGGTCTATGCAGGTTCGGGGGTGTCGGGTGTCGACGCCAAAGGCCGCACGACCATTCCTGCCGAACTGCGCGACAGCGTCCAGCAATCGAGCGGCGCGAACAGTGTCTGCATTTCGCGCCACAGCAGCCTTCCTTGCCTGATCGGTTTCGGCGGCGCCGAGCGGCTCAAACTGCGTGCCGATATTGAGGCGCAGTGGCAGAGTGCGCTTAATCGCGGAGCCGAGTTTGATCGCGAGCTTGCAGGTGTTTCTGCCTCGTCCATTTTCGAAACCGCTTTCGAAGCCAGCGGTCGCTTTGTTCTTTCACCGATGCTCAAGCATTTCGGGCGCATCGAAGATCGCGCCTTTTTCTTTGGCGCGACCACCCATTTCATGCTGTGGAACCCCGACGTCTTCCTGAAAGAGGCCCCGGCAGCATTCAACCCAATCAAGGACGAGCTCAATTACTGGCTCTCCGAAGCGGCCAAGCGCGGTAAATGAGCGCGCAGGCCCCCCATATTCCAGTTCTACTGGATGAAGTAATTCACGCTCTGGCCATCACCCCTGGC
>JBGSVG010000113.1:0-3789 GCA_041753095.1 Sphingorhabdus sp.
TCCATGTCGAGCGCGCGTGCATAGGATCGCGCAAAGCCCAGCGTGTATGTCGAACCTGGCAATGCAGCAAAATCGGATTTTTCTATCGATTCCAGATGCCGCATCGGGACACGGGTTTTGGCTGCAAGATCGGACAGGCTAAGGGTCAAGCGCTCACGCTCCGCCTTCAGCTGCTCGCCTACCGTATGAAACCGGAACTCGTCTTCGCTTGGGGAATTTTCACCCACTGAAATCTCCACGACCCGTTGACCCTCCACCTCTTCGGGCGGTTGCCGGACAATGGCACCCTGCATCCGAAAGTCAATTGGTAAAGGAGCGGATATCAGCCGGTTTCGATACCCTGAGCTGATGCCCAGACCGATAGATCGTCGCGCAAATTTGTCGCTGGCGACACAAGCAACTCTTCCATCTTCGCAGCGATGTCGTGAAGATTGGTCGAGCGGATCATCGCTTTCACAGGTCCGACGGCGGCTGGCGTAATCGAAAGCCGCCTTATGCCCAGCCCCATCAAAGCCAATGCCTCCAGCGTCCGGCCGCCCATTTCGCCACAAACGGCGAGGTCGACTGGATGGCCGTCCACGGACTTTACCACGCGCCGGATAAAGCGCAGTATGGCCGGGCTCAGCCAGTCATAGCGTTCGGCAAGGCGTGGGTCGGCACGATCGGCTGCAAACAGAAACTGGGTCAGGTCGTTGGTGCCGATCGACAGGAACTGGATTTTGGGCAGCAGCATATCGAGTGTTTCGGCGAGCGCTGGAACCTCGAGCATAGCGCCATAACGGATTTTGCTTGGTAACACTTTCTTTTGCTTGCCCAAAAACGCCATCTGCCCTTCGAAAATGGCTTTGGCTGCATCAAACTCCCACGGCTCCGAAACCATAGGGAACATCACGTTCAGCGTGCGACCGGCCGATGCCTCTATCAACGCACGGGCCTGCGCCTTCATCAGTCCGGCATGATCGAGCGACAGACGCAACGCTCGCCAGCCCAGCGCGGGGTTTTCTTCCTCGCTGGTTTCGTCTTTCAGAGAGGGCAGGGCCTTGTCGCCACCGATGTCGAGCGTGCGGAAGATAACCGGCTTGTCGCCTGCTGCATCAAGCACGTCGCGGTAAAAACGCTGCTGCCTCTCGCGCTGCGGTAAGGTCGCGGAAATGAGGAACTGGAATTCGGTACGGAACAGACCGACGCCCTCCGCGCCCGTGGTCGCCAGCGCCGACATATCATCGCGCAGACCAGCGTTGATCATTAGCGTTATCGGCACGCCGTCCTTTGTGATCGACGCCTCATCGCGCTGCGCGGCATAGCGAGCCTTTTTCTTCTGCCGGTCAACCAGGTCGTGCTGGAACAACTCCTCGGTGCTCGGTGCTGGCCGGACGATGACGTTTTTTTCATCGGCATTGAGCAGCAACATGTCGCCGTCGCGGACCTTGTGACGGATGCCCCGCACGCGCCCGAGCACAGGGATGCCCATTGCGCGCGCAACGATGATGACATGCGCAGTCAGCGATCCTTCTTCCAGTATCACGCCGCGCAGTCGGCGCTTGTCATATTCAAGCAGTTCGGCCGGACCCAAATTACGCGCGATCAGAATAGAGTCCTTTTTGAGGCCAAGCTGCGCCGCTGTGCTCATCTGACCCGATACGATGCGGAGCAGCCGGTTGGACAGATCCTCCAGATCATGCATCCGGTCGGCAAGCAGCGGATCGTCAATTTGCCGCATCCGCATCCTTGTGCGTTGCTGGACGCGTTCAATGGCCGCTTCAGCGGTCAGCCCGCTGTCGATGGCCTCGTTGATGCGGCGGCTCCAGCCTTCGTCATAGGCGAACATCTTGTAGGTCGCGATGACCTCTTCATGTTCGCCGCCGGTACCGAAATCGATTTGGCTCGCCATCCGGTCGATCTGCTCACGCATCTTGTCGAAAGCGGAATAGACACGCTGTCGTTCGGCTTCGGTGTCCTCCGCAACGGTATGTTCGATGCGGACATTGGGCTGGTGGAAAATGGCAACCCCGGCAGCCGCGCCTTTGACGAGTGGTAGGCCGGTCAGACTGACGGTGCCGGTGGCGTTGTCGCTTCCGGCGCTTGGCTCGTCGATCAGGTCGGCATTGGCGATCAGCTCGGACAGCACCATTGCAACGGTCTGCAACGCCTCGATTTCGATCTCTTCATATTTGCGCGGCTCGACATGCTGGACCGCGAGCACGCCGACAGCACGTTCGGAGCGAACAATGGGCACGCCCGCAAAGCTGTGGAACCGCTCTTCGCCGGTTTCAGGGACGTATCGGAAATTGGGATGTGCCGCAGCCTCGTCGAGGTTCAGCGTCTCGACATTCTCGGCAATCGTTCCGACCAGCCCTTCGCCAAGCCCCAGCCGCGTGACATGCACGGCTGCTTCATTCAGCCCGCGCGTGGCAAACAGCTCGAGAGCGCCGTCGCGCAGGAGGTATATGGAACACACCTCACTCGACAAAGCTTCGCCGATGATATTGACGACATGGTTCAGCTTGCCTTGGGCATGGTTTTTGGATGCCATGACCTCGTGCAGGCCAGTCAATATATTTCGGGCAGATCGGGTCGCGCTTTCCATCACCCGCACCTAGCAGATGCGTTTTGGGCAAGCGATACCCCGCTCAAATTTTATTTGGACTCAAGCGGGAAGCGATTCCTGCGTGAGAATGTCTTTGAGATGGAGTTTCTGCTTTTTCAGGCTGTGGATCAAATTTGTATCGGGGAGGGGTCTGTTTTCTTCGCGCTCCAGCCTGTCTTCCAATTCGGCGTGTTTGATACGAAGCGCGGACATATGACTGTTGTTCACCTCATTCTCCTTCTTGTGAGACTCGACGACCTGACGAGCCTGAGTAAATCACGAATTGCGCAGGCTGTCTTCCCCCAAATTTTCGGGTCATCGGCACCAGCGACCAAAACCCGGTGCGCCCCTCTATTTTGGCGATGACTTGTTAACCGCAATAGGGTTAGAGGGGATTATGAATGATGAAGGTTACCAGCAACTGCTTGAACAATTGAAGGTCGAGCATCGTGACCTTGATGACGCAATCCATGCACTCGCGGCAAAGCCGGTCGTCGATCAGCTGCAAATTGCTCGGCTCAAGAAAAAGAAGCTTGGGCTGAAGGATCGGATCATGCGTCTCGAAGACCAATTGGTTCCTGATATCATCGCCTGAACTTGGGCTTGAGCTTTAACCAATTTACGCTTTTGTGTCAGGCGTTTCATCCCGGCACACTCGGCCCGCGCTATCGGAGCCGAACAGTTTTGCGCTAACAATTCTGTCCCGCTCATGGCATATGATGGCGGATGAATAATGCGCACCATGAACTTACGCCGAAACTGCTAGACTCGCTTTACACCGAAGCGATGCTGTTAGCGGACGAGGCTCGGTCTTATTTTGATCGTGGCCAGTTACCGGGCAATGTGTCGGCGGAAATTTCGGTCGCATTTTCATGTGAATCGTTAAAAGTCACGACCCGTCTGATGCACAGTATCGCCTGGTTGCTTAACCAAAAGGCGTTGCGCGCGGGCGAAATCTCACAGAATGATGCATATAGCGACGCTCGCGACCTAGGCTATTCACCGGCGAGCGACGGCTTTCAGGTGGGCCGTTTCCCCGAAGAAGCGCAAACGCTGATTGCCGCAAGCGAGGATTTGTATTTCCGGTTGCAGCGGTTCAGCAGCAAGATGCGGGCAATGACCGCCCCGGTGACAGAGCCGCATGCCATGATGGAACGCCTGCGCGCGTCTTTTTAGGCGTCGAACTGAAGGCTGGCGAGGCG
>JBGSVG010000114.1:0-1864 GCA_041753095.1 Sphingorhabdus sp.
CCGTGAAGGTGCCGCTGCACCTCGCCCGCGCAACGACAACGCACCAAGTGGTGATCGTCGCCCAACCGCCGACCGCGCCTTTGCCGCTCGCAGCGAAAGCCGCCGCGATCCCGGCGCACCTGCGCGCAATTATGGCCCCAAAAAGGGCGGTAATGGTAATTTCAGGGGCCCGGTCAAACGGGCTGGCTAAACGCATACCTCTCCCGGAAACGGGAGAGGAAAGCTTTAGTGTCTAAAATGCCGCATGCCGGTGAAGACCATGGCGAGACCAGCTTCATCGGCGGCGGCAATAACTTCATCGTCGCGCATCGAGCCGCCCGGTTGAATGACCGCCGTTGCCCCTGCTTCGGCGGCAGCCAGCAGGCCATCGGCGAACGGGAAAAAAGCGTCCGACGCGACCGCCGAGCCAACGGTGCGAGCTTCGCCCCATCCATAATTTTCGGCGGCTTCTTTTGCTTTAATCGCAGCTATCCGCGCGCTGTCGCGCCGGTTCATCTGACCAGCACCGATTCCAGCGGTCGCGCCGTCCTTGGCGTAGACAATCGCATTCGACTTCACATGCTTGGCCACCGTCCATGCAAAACGGCAGTCGGCGAGTTCCTGCCGGCTTGGCGCGCGCTTGGTCACGACCTTGAACTCGCTATCCGCGGCATGACCATTGTCACGTGATTGCACGAGCAGCCCGCCCGTGATTGGCTTGATTGCTAGCCCGCCACGCTTCGGATCGGGCAAGTCGCCCGTCAGCAACAGCCGCAAATTCTTCTTTTTCGCAAACACTGCTTTCGCCGCATCGTCGGCAGACGGAGCAGCCACGACTTCGGTGAATATCTCGGTAATCGCTTCTGCGGTTGCGCCGTCCAAGGGCCGGTTCACTGCGACAATTCCGCCAAAAGCCGAAACGCTGTCGCATTCGAGCGCGGCGCGATAGGCGTCGATCAAAGTTTCGCCGGTCGCCACACCGCACGGATTGGCGTGCTTGACGATTACGACGGTCGGTGGGCCGTCGCGGAATTCGCTGACTAGCTCCAATGCAGCATCCGCGTCGTTATAGTTGTTATACGACAATTCCTTGCCCTGCACCTGCTCGGCCTGCGCGATGCCTGAACCATTGGGCCCGACGGGCACGTAGAGCGCCGCGCGCTGGTGCGGGTTTTCGCCATAACGCAATTCGGTCACGCGATTGCCGTTGATCGCGAGCATGTCTGGAAACAGCTGCTGCTGGTCGCCAAAGGCGAACCACTGGCTAATCATACTGTCATAGGCTGCGGTCGCCGAATAAGCCTTGGCTGCACATTTGCGGCGGAAGTCGTAGGAGGTCTTGCCGTCCGATTCCTCCAGTTCAGCGATAAGATTATCATAATCGGTCGGGTCGGTCACGATAGTAACATAGGCGTGGTTCTTCGCCGCGCTGCGGAACATCGACGGACCGCCAATGTCGATATTCTCGATAATCTCGTCGAGCGACTCACCATTTGCGACCGTCTGGGCAAAGGGGTAGAGATTGACGACCACCAGATCGATCGCTCCGATTTCATGCTCCTTCATAGAAGCCACATGCTCGGCATTGTCGCGCACGGCAAGCAGGCCGCCATGTACCTTTGGATGCAATGTCTTCACCCGGCCATCCATCATTTCGGGAAAACCGGTGAGCTCGCTGATGTCCTTCACTTGGAGGCCTGCGTCGCGCAGCGTCTTCGCTGTCCCGCCGGTCGACACTAACTCCACATGCCGCGCCGCCAGCGCATGGCCCAGTTCGACCAACCCGGCCTTGTCAGACACAGACAACAGAGCCCGTTTGATGACGACGTCTTGCATGATATTATCCTAAATGGCGGAGCTGCCAGCCGATGGTGAGGCCGCCTTT
>JBGSVG010000115.1:0-5769 GCA_041753095.1 Sphingorhabdus sp.
TAACCCCTGCTTTATGGCTTCGGCTTCAGTCAATCCGACCGCTGCCAATTCAGGCTCGGTATAGGTCACGCGCGGCAATACGCGATAATCGGTCCGGTATTTCTTGAACGGGCGGGCGAGTGCATTGACGCTCGCATACCAGGCCTCATGGCTGCCGCCATGCGTCAGCTGCTGACGCCCAGCGACATCGCCTGCACACAATATGTGTGGCAAGTTGGTACGCAGAAATTCATCGTTTTCGAGCTTGCCTTCGACGACCAGACCCAGTTCTTCGAGACCACAGCCCGCCACTCGCGGCTTGCGTCCGACGGCGATGATGATGTCATCAAAACCAATAGATTTTTCGCCCAGCGAATCTGCGACGACAAGCATCTTACCACTCTCAAACCGCAGCGCCTTATTCTGCGTCAGGACCGACACGCCTTCTGCTTCTAATTGCGCAGTCACCAAAGCTGCTGCGTCCGCATCTTCTTTCAATAGCAAGCGTTCGGCCATTTCGACGATGGTAACCTGGCTTCCCAACCGTTGGAACGCTTGCGCGAGTTCGCAGCCAATCGGCCCGCCGCCCAAGATCAACAACCGCTCAGGCGTGGCATTGCGCGTCGCCATCACGTCCCACAGCGTTTCGCTGGTTAGGTAACCGCTCACTTCTACGCCCGGCAAAGGTGGAATAAGCGGCGCCGCGCCGGTGGCGATGATGAAGGCTTTCGCGGTCAACCGACGCTCATTATCAATCTCGACCGTCCACGGATCGACAAAACGTGCATAACCTTTCACACAATCGACGCCGAGGCCAGTGAAACGCTCGACGCTGTCATGCGGTTCGATGGCCGTTATGACGTCACGCACTCGGCGCATCACCGCAGGGAAATTCACTGTGGCGGTCGGTGCGTCGATACCAAAGCGCCTCGCATCCGCCACCTGGTGCGCGACACGCGCGCTTTTGATAAGCGCCTTCGACGGCACGCATCCGGTGTTGAGACAATCGCCGCCCATGTCATGCGCCTCGATGAGCGTGACCTTAGCCTTCACCATTGCAGCGATATAAGCCGACACCAGCCCTGCGGACCCAGCGCCGATAACAATCAGATTGCGGTCAAAGCGCTTTGGCTTTTTCCTGCCCTCAGCCACGGCTGCGCTTTACAAACGCGACAATGGCCTTTGCTACCCACGGGAACAAAGCCAGCGCGACGAACGATCCGATCAATGCCGGCGAGAGCAACCCGGACGTTGACTCAATGCGGCTAATCTGGGTGCCGGCATTCACGAACACCACCGTCGCTGCGAGCATACCCAACTGACTGACCCAGAAAAATGTCCAGGTTTTGATCCGAGTCAGACCCATCAGCAAATTGATGACGAAAAACGGAAACACGGGAATCAGCCGCAGCGTGAAAAGATAAAACGCGCCGTCCTTGGCCAAACCGTCGTCAATCGCGCGCAGCCGTTCTCCGAATTTGCCCTGCACCCAATCGCGCAGCAAATAGCGCGAACTGAGAAATGCCAGAGTTGCGCCAATAGTAGAAGCGAAAGAGACGATGATCGTTCCAAGCACCAAGCCGAATAGCGCACCTGCGACCAGGCTCATCATTGCAGCACCCGGAATCGAAAGTCCGGTCACCGCAACATAAAGCAGGAAGAACCCGGCTATATACAAAAACGGGTTGGCATCTTTTGCCGCAACGATCTCGGCCTGCTGGGCCTTGAAGCTTTCAAGGCTGAGATATTGGCCTAGGTCGAACAGGAAATACGCGGCAATCGCACTGATTATAACAAGGGCCAGAATTGCTTTTTTCATCTTGGTCCCTGTTCGGTCAAATTCGCGGTGAAGTTACCGTTTGGCCGGTCAAAACGGTACGTCGTCGTCGAGATCATTGTCGAAATCGCCACTGCCAAAGCCTGAGGAACCGCCTTGCCAGTTGCTGCCGCCCTGACCACCGCCACCGGACGGAGCACTGCCGCCTGAGGAACCACCGCTCCAGCCATCATTGCCGCCGCCGCCAGAACCGCCCCGCGCGCCATCAAGCATCACCAGCTTACCGTCGAAACCGGCAACCGATACCTCGGTGGAATAACGGTCATTGCCCGATGCGTCCTGCCATTTGCGCGTGCGCAGGCTGCCCTCGATATACACCTTGCTGCCTTTTTTCAGGAAGCGTTCAGCAACACCCACCAACCCGTCGGAATTGAGCACGACAGTGTGCCATTCGGTGCGTTCTTTTTTCTCGCCGGTGTTCTTGTCTTTCCAGTCCTCGGATGTCGCAATCCGCAGGTTGCAGATGCGGCCGCCATTCTGGAAAGATTTGACCTCGGGGTCAGCACCCAGATTGCCGACGATGATTACTTTATTGACGCTACCCGCCATATCTCTGCCCTCTAACACAATTGATTTCGCTGGCTTGCTATAAGCCGAAGGACCGCGCTGTCCAATAAGTTATGCCTGCCGCAACATAGGCCAGCGCAAAAAGATATGTGACCATGAATATCGGCCATTTCCACCCATTGGTTTCACGCCGGGTAACCGCAATCGTGGAAATGCACTGCGGTGCAAACACGAACCAGGCGAGGAAGGCCAGCGCCGTTGCCAGCGACCATTTCGCGGCCAGTTGTGGCCCAAGACTCTGCGCTGCCTGTTCCTCGTCTTCCGCATCGATTGCGTACACCGTACCAAGCGCAGACACCGCAACCTCGCGCGCAGCCATCGCGGGAATAAGCGCGAGCGCAATGTCGTGATTGAACCCGATCGGGCGTACGATTGGCTCAAGCCCATCGGCGATCCGCCCGGCGATGGAATATTCAACCTGGCTTGTCTCGCTTCCCTCTGGCGCTTTGGGAAAGCTCAGCAACGCCCATAATATAATCGTCGCCGCGAAAATGATTGTCCCTGCCCGGCGCAGAAATACCCACGCCCTTTGCCACAGGCCAAGTGCAATATCGCGCACGCGCGGCAACTGGTATCGCGGCATTTCGATCAGGAAGCTGCTGCTGCTGCTTTTGGTAACGAAACGCTGGATAACCGATGCCGCCAGCATCGCACCCAATATGCCCGCGATATAAAGCCCGAAAAGTACCAGACCCTGTAAACCGATGCCCGGGCCGACACTCCGCGCTGGGATGAAAGCGCCGATGATGACCGTGTAGACCGGCAGCCTCGCAGAGCAGGTCATCAACGGTGCAATCAATATGGTCGCAAGCCGTTCCTTTTGATCCATGATACTGCGCGTCGCCATGATCCCGGGAATGGCGCAGGCGAATGATGACAAAAGCGGAATGAAGCTATGACCCGACAGGCCGACCGCGGCCATGATGCGATCCATCACAAATGCCGCGCGAGTCATGTACCCGGAAGCCTCAAGCAACAAGATGAAGAGGAACAGGATCAAAATCTGCGGCAGGAAAACGATGACCGATCCCACACCGGCAATTACGCCATCGGTCAGAAAGGATCGCAGCAATCCATCTGGAAGATTTGCGTTGATGCCGTCGGCCAACAGGGCAAAGCCACTTTCGATCAGGCCAATCGGTGCTTCGGACCAGCTGTACACCGCCTGGAACATCAGGAACAGCAAGGCGAGCAGGATGAAAACGCCGCCCACCGGATGGAGTAGCACCGCATCCAGCCTACGCGTCCATTGCCGCCCGGTTGTTTCGCTCAGGATTACCGATTTGGCGATAAGGCGGGCACGCGCGTTTTGCAGGCCGAACGATATTGCGACGGGATCCGCCACTTTGCCCGACTTTTTCAACTCGGTCTCAACCGCTGCCATTAGCGGGTCGAGCCCGCGCTTGCGGACCGCGACGGTTTCGATCACCGGAACGCCCAGCTCGGCCGAAAGCTTTTCGGCGCTGAGCATCAGGCCGTCGCGTTCAGCAAGATCAACCATATTGAGTGCGACCACCGTGGGCAACCCCTGCTCGATCAATTCCAGCGCAAAGCGCAAATGATTGTCGAGATTTCCGGCATCGAGCACGATTACCAGCCCATCGGGCCGACGTTGCCCGTCAAAGCGTCCCAACACCACGTCGCGCGTGACCGCTTCGTCGAGGCTGTCGGGATCGAGACTGTACGCACCGGGCAAATCGATCATTTCCACCGGGCGTCCATCGGCGAATGTCGCCCGGCCGGATTTGCGTTCAACGGTGACACCGGGATAATTGGCAATCTTCTGCCGCGCGCCGGTCAGCGCATTGAACAGCGCGCTCTTTCCGGCATTGGGGTTCCCGACCAACGCAACCAGCGGCGTCATTTCGGTCATGGGACGATTTCGCAGTCGATGGCAGCAGCAACTTTGCGGCGCAAGGCAACTGTCATTCTGCCGACGCGCACAGACAGCGGGTCGCGCCAGAACAAGATGCCTTTGTGCAGCGCCTCGATAACCACGCCGGGTTCGAAGCCAAGCGACCGCAGGCGATGGCCCTCATGCTCGGGCAACGCGGCCCAATCAATGGCCGAAATCGTTGCCACGCGGTTTAAAGGAAGCTGGTCAAGTTGCACAGGTGCCTATTTGCAACCGATTCGCAATAACATCAAGAAAGATTCATCATTTGGCCGGGTAGCGAAGCCTGCCAATGAAGCGCGAGAAGCTCGGAATATATTCCTTGCGTGCCCTTGCCTGTGCTTTCACCTTCTCGAATTGCATGACATTGTCGATACGGCGGTCAAGGAAAGCGCGGGTAGCTGCGAAATTCTCACTATCGTCATTGACGAATATAGTTAGCACGCTGCCGTAAACCGCCGATAGCGTCATGCGCTTGGTATAATGGTTGAAGTCGCTCGTGGTATCGCCTGCCAACCGCCACATGCGGTCGGCCGAGCGCCAGCCAATCTTTGCCGCGCGCGGCAGATTTTGCGGGCTCGCCATAATCGCCATCGCCCGCCGCAGCGATTCGCGGTCTGGCGCCATGATTTCCAGCCGCGTCGCAAGTAAGGCAGTAATCCGGTCGCGGATTTTCATCGCGTTCAGCGTTTCGGGCGGCAGCCGGTCGGCAAGCTCCAGATCGACCGATTCGATCCATGCGTCGATTAACGAAAGCGAACCGCCTTTGAACGCCAGCCCTGCCACATCGTGATCAATGCCGAATTCATCGGCGGCAACATGCACCGCAGCCTGAGACCAGCCGTCAAACGCCGCATTGCGTCCAACCGCAGGCGCAAGCGCAAGGCGAATTTCGTCGAGGGTCGGATCGTCGGGGAGAGCGTTGCTTGCCATATCTTCAATCTAGGCGCGCTTGGCCGTTTCGGCAAGCCGCACCATGACAAGAGCTGCAGCTATCAACGTCGCGCCGATGCCATCGACTGGCCCCAAGGTCTCGCCATAGAGCCACCAACCGAGCGCGGCGGAAATCACCGGCTGGGTCAGGAGCGCGAGGCCGAACAGCAGCGGGCTGACCTTACCCAACACATAGACCATCAGCCCCTGTCCGATGAGCTGGCTGACGACGGCAAGCGCGATAACCGGCGTCCAGTTCACCGGCATGATCTGCTCACCCAAGCCGACCGCGATCAGCAACAAAGGTAGTGCGGTGGCGAGAGTGGACCATGCCAGCAAAGTCCAGCTTGGCAATTCGTCGCGGGCTTTCATGATGATGATTAAATAGCCAGTGTAAAAAATCCCCGCCGCAAGGCACAGCAAGTCACCAAGTAACGTCTGCTGCGACAATTCTGCCGAGCGCCCGAGAAGAATGACGGTTCCTGCAACCGCCAGCGCAAAGGCGAAACCCTCGCGCCGACCTGGCCAGCTTCGCGCGATCAAAAAACCCCATAACGGA
>JBGSVG010000116.1:0-3183 GCA_041753095.1 Sphingorhabdus sp.
TGCCGCACTATCCAATAGCCGCGTCATCAGCGTCGCAAAGGCTTCGTTATCGACCTCCTTCGCCGGATTATTCCAACTACCGCTAATCACATACCAATCGCTTGCCCTTGATTGAGCGAGGAAACTCATGGAGATCACGCCGGGTTCATATCCGCCCTTGTAACCCAGATACTGCCATTTCGCGGCGGAGACCGGTGCGACGCCCTTGTTCACAGCCATGACATCCAACGCGGTTTTGTTTCCGATTTGGCGGATGTTGCTCATCAACGCTGAAATGTCTGCAGGTGATGCAAACCATTCTATAGTTTCGATTCCGACCGGACCTGAACCAAAGGCTACCATGTTGATATTCTCATATTTGAGCGCGCGAGCCTGAGCGTCTAGCAGCGCGCGTTGCTGCGCTTCACTGGCCTTTTCGAACTGGGCCAACAGAGCCGGATTGCTTTTGAGTGCAAACGCCTCAACGGTGGTCAGCAACGGAAGCGCCCTATCCGGATCACTATGGCCGATAGTGGCCAGCTTTTCTTCGATTGCCTCACGTCCCAGCACGCGGATGAGCGCGTCGGTCGCCGCATTGTCGCTGACCGAAATCATCCATGTGGCAAGCGTCTGAAGTGTTACCGGCGTACTGCGCGGCCAGTTTTGGGTGGCGGACGAGGAATAATTATTTTCGAGAATGGGCACAACATCGGACCAGCTGCGCCGTCCGGCCTGCACCTGCGATGCCAGCTCGGCGAGAACATAGAGTTTGAATGTCGAACCTATCGCAAATTGCTGACCGGTGGCACGGCCCGCGATCTGCTGGCGGCTGCCGCCGTCACCGATTTTCTCGACGAGATAGCCCGCCTTGCCGGGAAGAGCGGCAAAATCGGCGTCGATTTTCGCTGCGGTGTCGCCTTTGCGTTCGAATCCCTTGATGAGCAAGCCCACAACCTTGTTTGGTGTTGTTGGTTCGATTGAGATATCTGCGGTGGCAATGGCCTTTTCATACTCGATTTTAATCGTCGCACCGGTGGCACTTTTGCTATCGATGCCGGAAATTTTGAGTGGCTGCCCGTGTTGCGCAATGAACTGGTCCGACAGGGCTTTGAGCTGCGTCGGCGGAACAGCGGCCAGAAATGATGGGGCGAAAAATTCATCATAATTCAGCTTGCCAGCGAGCACAGCCGGAAGCTGCTCAATACGAAGGTCAAGCGCAGTTGCTGGAAGCGGCGCGGCTGGTTGGGCCGGTGCCTTGGCAAATACCGTTGGAGTTACGGTGGATAGGCCAAGTGCCAAAGCGACCAAAAGCTTTTTCATTTTGCGCGTTCCTCTACTTTAGGCGTCGATCGCTTCCTCGTCCAGCAAGGCTGCATTGTCCTGAATGAAGTTGAACCGGTGTTCGGGATTCTTGCCCATTAGTCTGTCGACCAGATCGGTTACCACCGCGCGGCGTTCATATTCGTGCGGCAAGGTGATGCGGATCAGCGAGCGGGTCGCGGGGTCCATCGTTGTTTCGCGCAACTGGTTCGGGTTCATCTCGCCAAGACCTTTGAAACGTCCGACTTCGACCTTTTTGCCCTTGAACACCGTCGCCTCCAACTCGGCACGGTGTGCGTCGTCGGCCGCATAAACGCTCTGACTGCCATGTGTCAGGCGATAGAGCGGCGGACGGGCGAGAAACAGATGCCCCGCCTTCACGATCTCGGGCATTTCCTGGAAGAAAAAGGTCATCAGCAAGGTGGCGATATGCGCGCCGTCCACATCGGCGTCGGTCATGATGATGATGCGTTCATACCGCAGATTATCAGGATTGCAGTCCTTGCGGCTGCCGCAACCAAGTGCGAGATTGAGGTCGGCGATTTCGTTGTTTGCACGGATTTTGTCGGAAGTTGCCGACGCAACGTTGAGGATTTTACCGCGTATCGGCAAAATTGCTTGCTTCTTGCGGTCGCGTGCCTGCTTTGCGCTGCCGCCTGCGCTGTCGCCCTCGACGATGAACAATTCGGTGCCGGTCGGGTCGTCCGAGGAACAATCGGTGAGCTTGCCGGGCAAGCGCACCTTGCGGCCCGAGGTCGCGGTCTTGCGCTTGACCTCGCGCTCGGCCTTGCGGCGGAGGCGGTCGTCTACCTTTTCGAGAATGAAGCCCATCAACGCCTTGCCGCGCTCCATATTGTCGGCGAGGAAGTGGTCGAAATGGTCGCGTACCGCGTTCTCGACCAGCCGCGTGGCTTCGGGCGAGGTTAACCGGTCCTTGGTCTGGCTCTGGAATTGCGGGTTGCGGATGAACACCGACAACATCAGTTCGGCTTCGTTGAAGATATCCTCCGCCGAAATTTGCGCAGCCTTCTTCTGGCCGATCAACTCGCCAAAAGCCCGGAGACCCTTGGTAAGCGCCGCACGCACGCCAGCCTCATGCGTCCCGCCATCTGGTGTCGGTATGGTGTTGCAATACCAGCTGTATGAGCCGTCCGAATAAAGCGGCCAGCTAATCGCCCATTCCACGCGACCCTGTGAATCCGGGAAATCCTGCGTTCCCGCAAAAAAATCGGTCGTAGCGCAGGCGCGCGTGCCAAGCTGCTCGCGCAAATGGTCCGACAGACCGCCGGGGAACTGAAACACCGCCTCGGCTGGCACATCGTCGGTCGCGAGTTCAGGATCGCAGCGCCAACGGATTTCCACGCCCGCGTACAAATACGCTTTCGACCGCGCCAACCGGAACAGCCGTGCCGGTTTGAACTTCGCATCTGCGCCGAAGATTTCCACGTCAGGTGTAAACGCAATCGTCGTGCCGCGCCGGTTGGGCGTCGGTCCCAACTCTTCCAGTTTGCCAAGCGCATGGCCCTTGGAAAATCGCTGGCGATAGAGCTGCTTGTTCCGCGCCACCTCGACTACCGTGTCGTCCGACAGTGCATTGACCACCGAGACGCCAACACCATGCAAGCCGCCCGATGTCGCATAGGCTTTGTCCGAAAACTTGCCGCCCGAATGCAGCGTGGTCAGGATGACTTCCAGCGCTGACTTGTCGGGAAATTTCGGATGCGGATCAACCGGTATGCCGCGACCATTGTCGCTGATTGTCAAACGGTTTCCGGCTGCGAGGTACACCTCGATCCGATTGGCATGGCCCGCCACCGCTTCGTCCATCGAGTTGTCGAGAACTTCCGAAGCAAGATGATGCAACGCGCGCTCGTCGATGCCGCC
>JBGSVG010000117.1:0-6283 GCA_041753095.1 Sphingorhabdus sp.
ATCGCCAAGCTTTTGGGCAGTGATTTCAGAGATTGCCGAGAATCGTTCGAAATCACCGAAATAGTGAACACCCGCGAGTGCGCCACCTAGCGTCGGAAATAGCACGCCAAGAAAAGTGAAAGCCTTGGCCACGTCATGCGGCAAGTCATGCGGAAGCCAATTCAACGCGGCACCCATTTCGATCATCAGATAGAGCGCGACCGAAATCACCGCGAGCAGGAAAAGCAATTCGGAACTGCGGTCGAGATTATGTTGCGCGCGCTTAAGCCGGGCCGCCTTGCCAAGATGATACGCGCGCTGCGATGAAACATGATGATCGCGCATGAGGGTCAATGCGCACCGCAAATATTCCGACGTCACCTTCATCTGTGGCAAACCGATGCGGCGCAACGCATTGCGAGCATACCATTCGGGCCAATTACCATTTTGCCCTCGCGGCCACCGACCGGTTGAGCGCGACGCACCGAGCAATAGCATTATGGGGGCATGGCGAAAATATTCAGCCACCCTGCGGGTTTCAAACCAGCGCTCGTGCCAGCGCAGACGTTTGCCGGTAAGAAAAATCGCCACGATCATTGCCAGCAGCAAGAATTCAAAGGCCGCAAATCCCCATTTCTGCTCCACCGACGCAATCGGCAGATAGGCAACGCCGCCGATGATAGCGAAAGCGGAAAGGAAGAAACTTGCGACCATGCCACCGCGATAGGCATCGGATAACCAAGTCGATATGCCATCCGCCCAGCCGAACGGCTTGAAGACATCATTGGCGATGCGCTGCGGCATTTCAGTGTCCCCACCCGGCAATGCGCGCACGGCGGCCAGCATCAACGCGCCGCTCCCAGTCGCTATGGCATCGGGATGTTCGTAACGCTGAGCCAAACTGCGAAACGGTCGATTGGTCGGCTCGCCGAACATCGCCTCCACCCGGCGATAGGCCTGAAATAGCGGGCTACTTTTTGAATGCCATTTATCGTCTTTACGGTGGCTTTTCCAACCGTCGCTGGACGGGTGCACGGCATCATGAACCGCCGCCCGAACAGCGGCTTCGTCTTTCGTGGCAGGCGGTCGGCCTTCGATTCCAGCCAATTCTTCAGTCGCGCGCAATATCTGCCAGCCATCAGGGTTGCGGGCATCTATCCAGATCACAGCTACACCTTGTTCGAGTGCCGCTTCAATCGTGTGGCGCGTTCCGCCAACGGTCCCACGCGTAATGCCGTCCCATATGCCGATCAGCAGATCCGAATGTTCCGCCATAACCCGGGCCGCCATAGCCGCACGGTCGGAACAGATTGCGACAAATGCCTGTTTCGCTGCTTCATCGTCAGGGGCAGTCAAATGCGCGCGGTAAAGCGCCTCCACCTCCGCGTCCTGCTCGGCAAGTTCGAACAGATTGACTTCGCTGGCTATCGCAGCAATTTCCTTCGCCCGCGCCGCAGTTGCCGCATCATTTGCAGGCGCGCCAACCAACAGCGCGTTCATGTCGGCAAGCGTTTCGGGCTGCGCATTTATTGCGAGGTTCAGCGCGCGGCCGAATGGCAACGGAGCAGCGACAGACCAGCCATTAGCCTTGGCACACTTTACCGCCATCAGGTCGGCGCCATAGGCAAGCAGCGAATGCAGTTGAAGCCGCGCAGAATCTACGCCCGCGATCTTGTCTACCTCTTCCTTGGCTACCCGACCAAGAAACGCCATCAAGTCGGCAAGGCTATTGGCTATGCCTTCGCGATTGGCAGAAAATACAGGATGCTTGCTACGGTGGCCGGTAATCCCGATGTCGAGCATTACTGCCGGAGTGGCTAATCCCGAACTGCCGACATCGGCGTGCTGCATGGGATTGTTATCCTTCCCTCTTTTGATGAGAACAGAATTACGAGAAGAACGGGATCTGTTCAAGTTGCACAGGCGCAGAGCACGGCATCTCGTGCAATGGCATCAAAGACAAGTATAATTTGTATCGCTATCCATCAGTGGGAACAAAATATGATGTCAGTCGTTGTACTTGGTTAATCAGACGGACGAAATTCAGGGTTCATTTTGTCATATGAGGGGCGGACCAATCGGCACAGACCACATGCAGACGTATGAAAGTTATCCGTCCGACGGCCAACCGTCATTCCGATTAATTGCGGATTCCGCCCCCGTGCCTATCTGGGTTACAGGACTGGATCGAAAAAGGACGTTCGTTAACCGGGCATATGTCGATTTTTTGGGATGCAGTTATGGTGAGGCGGTAGATTTTGACTGGCGCAACATAATTCATCCAGATGATGCTGCGAACATTTTGCAGCAATCGATGGACGGCGAAGCCAGTTTGAAGCCGTTCACGCTGGTTGGTCGCTATCGTCGCGGGGATGGCGAATGGCGCTGGCTCAGTTCGATTTCTAACCCCAGTCGGGATGCCGATGGCAACCATATTGGGTTCATCGGGGTCGCACATGACATCACCGATTCCAAGACCGCCGAATTCGCCGTCCGCGAAAGAGAGGCACAATTATCTGCCTTCATAAACCAGTCGACGGCGGGCTTTGCGCAGGTTGATCTTGATGGACGGTTCACACTGCTGAATGACCGCTTTTGCGAAATCTGCGGATGGAGCCGTGAAGAACTGCTCACGCGCACGATGCAGGATATTACCCATCCGGACGACCTGGACCGCAACATTCCCTTATTTGAAGCGGCCGTTCGGGACAGAACGCCCTACTCACATGATAAACGCTATGTGCGACCCGACGGATCCGAGGTCTGGGTGAATAACTCGGTCGCGGTGATCAAGCGCGAGGATGGAACGCCATATGGCGTTCTTGCGATTACGCTTGATGTTACCGGGCGCCGCAAATCCGAAGCCGCACTTCGCAAGGCATCGGAGAGCATGCGGCTTGCGATTGAAGGCGCGGGAATGGCAACTTGGGAAATCGATCTTTCGACAATGGAGGGTCCTTGGTCAGCCAATCGGTTCGACATATTGGGTTATGCAAGAACCGACAATGGCCGTGCCCCGTTTGAAGACTGGTTGGCCCGAGTACATCCGGCTGACCGCGACCGGGCCGAAGCGGCGGCAAGAAAGTGCTTCGCGGACGGCGCACCTTTTGAAATCGAATATCGCATTCTGCGGGCGGACACCGGTGAAGAAAGGTGGCTACGCAGTAATGGAACGATGATCAGCACAGAGGCTGGTGAAACCCCTCGGTTTGTAGGCGTTTCATTCGACATTACCGAGAAAAAACAGGCAGAGGCGCACCAGCAGCTTTTGATTGATGAGTTAAACCATCGCGTGAAAAATACTCTGGCAATCGTCCAGAGCATTGCACGGCAGTCGGCAAAAAAAGGAACATCCCCGGAAGATTTCGCTAAATCATTCGAAGGCCGGCTTGCTGCGCTTTCGGCAGCACAAAACCTCATTACAGCAGGATTATGGCGGCCGACCGAAATACAAAGGCTGATCGGCGCATGTTTACAACCACTCGCCATAAGCCAACAAATCCTGATTGCCGGGCCGGTAGCGACATTAGGTGCCAAAACGGCTGTCACGATGGCGCTCGCGTTGCACGAACTCGCCACGAATGCGGTCAAATATGGAGCGCTATCGGTACCAGAAGGCCGGGTGGAGATTTCCTGGTCTGTTTCGGAAGAACGCGAACTCCTGCTGAGTTGGACCGAAGCGGGGGGGCCGCCCGTCAAAAGCCCTGTCCATAAAGGATTCGGAATGCGGATGATTGAACGCGGACTGGCGGCAGAATTTGGCGGACAAGTTGAAATTTCGTTTGAACCAGGAGGCCTGTCGTGCAAACTCAGAGCCGTATTGCCGGAGATGCAAAAATGAGCGATTTGGCAAACAAGCGGATATTGCTGGTCGAAGACGAAGTTATCATAGCAATGATGCTTGAGGATATGATTGCCGAATTAGGCGGGATCGTTGTCGGACCAGCTTCTACGCTGGATTCGGGTATGGCTTTTGCCACAAGCGAAATGATTGACGGCGCCATTCTCGACGTGAATTTGGGTGAGGGAAACAGTTCAGCAATCGCCGATATTCTTGCCGCCAGAAACATCCCGTTCCTGATGGCCACCGGCTATGGCCACACCGCCGACAACGTCCATTCAGCCCCGCTTTTACAAAAACCCTATCTGATTAATGACATTGAGCAAGCACTCCTCTCGATACTTCAGTCCTGAATATCTCGAGAAGCGACAACGCGTTCGCGACCAGCCTATCTTCTCATAAAAAACCCCGCCCGGGGGAGGATTCCGGACGGGGCTCTTATCATCCTCTCACTCCTGCTAGGGGGATTTGAGGAATTCGCTTCGGGGCCCAATTAGCCCCTGAAGTTTATGGCATTACGACAGTGTCGATGGCGTGGATCGTACCGTTGGACGCGACCATGTCAGGGCCGGTTATGGTCGATTTTCCACCCTTGGCATCGGTCAGGACAATCTTGTCGCCGTCCATGGTTGCCTTCAGGCTTGCACCATTAACCGTCTTGAGCGTTGCAGTCCCTTTGCCGTCCGCAATTTGCTTGGCAAGGTCGCCCGACGCCACATTGCCGGAAACCACATGATATTTCAGCAGGGCGGCAAGCTTTTCTTTGCTTTCAGGCTTCATCAAGCCATCAAGCGTTGCTTTGTCGACTTTGCCAAAAGCGTCATTGGTCGGCGCGAATACGGTAAACGGACCGGGGCCAGATAGCGTTTCGCCAAGGCCTGCGGCTGTAACCGCAGTAACCAAAGTCGACGCCTGTGGATTAGTCTGTGCAAGCGCGACGATATTTTTATCACCCATCGGCTGTTCGGCAACACGCGTGTCAGGGGTCATGGTTTCGTCCTGAACCACGGTCGTGTCCGTGGCAGGCGTATCGCTTGGTTCATTGCCGCTGTTGCATGCGCTCAATGAGAGTGCTGACAGGCCTGCAACCAAAGTAAGTTTGAATGCTTTCATCTCTGAATCCTTCTTCAATTTGTCCCTCGACGGGCAATAACGCGGCAGGCGGCAAAAAGGATGCACGCGGTCGCCAATTATCTTTAGAGCGAGGCAATCTGGCGGGAGATGTGCCATATTTACGTCGGTCGCTGTTGTCCTACAGCCGGCTTTCATAATTTTGTGGGCATGTGCAATCGCCAGCCTTATGGCGCGATGATGACTGGCTTGGCACCTGTACTTCGCGATGCGACCATGCGCCTTTCGGGCGTGAGCGATACGCCGCGCCTTGATGCCGAACTGCTCCTGGCCCATGCGATTGGATGCGACCGATCAGCACTCTTGCTGCGGCAGAACGAATTGGCGACGCCGGAAGGGTTTTTTGCGCTCATCGCCCGCCGACTGGCTCATGAACCAGTAGCGTATATCATCAGGCGTCAGGCATTTTGGGATCTGGAACTGGCAGTAACGCCAGATGTCCTGATCCCCCGCGCCGATAGCGAGACGTTGATCGACGCTGCGCTGGAAGCATTTGCCCATCGCGACGCACCAGCCCGGATACTTGATTTGGGGACTGGGTCGGGGGCGCTGCTGCTTGCCGCACTATCAGCGTTTCCCCATGCCATCGGCGTTGGCATCGACGCAAGCGAGAGTGCGCTTGTGGTGGCAAGCGACAACGCTCAGCACTTGGGCTTCGCGGGTCGCAGCAAATGGCTGCATCGAAGCTGGCGTGATAAAGGCTGGAGCGATGGGTTAGCCCCGTTCGACCTCATCCTGTGCAATCCGCCTTATATCGAGGATGACGCCGCGCTCGACCCGATGGTCGCCGAATATGAACCGCATAATGCTTTGTTCGCTGGACCCGACGGATTTGATGATTATCGCATACTCTTGCCCTTCATTCCGGCACTGCTCTTGCCGGATGGCGTAGCCGTTTTCGAAATCGGCCACACCCAAGCCGATGCCGTTAGCAAATTGGCAAGCGCAGCCGGGTTATCCACCGAAATGCGCCGCGATCTGGCTGGAAAACCCCGTGCTTTGCGCTTTTCGCTTGGATTCGGCAATTTGAACCGCTAGAGCGATACGTGCATCGTAGCAAAAACGCCCAAATGCGGGCCTTTGGCGCGAAGCCGCCCCCAGCGCAGATGGAATGAATTCAGGGTCAGGACGGACCTTGGCGCAACCTGAAAAGGCTCAGGTTTAAAGGGACCAAGCAACATTTTTGTGCACAGCTTAAGGACAGGGCAAATCCTGATGAATACCAACAACAACCGGCCTCAGAACAACAATAACCGCCGTCGCGGTCGCAATAACAATAACAACAACCGGCAGCAGAATAACAATCGCAGCGGGTTCGATTACAACAACAGC
>JBGSVG010000118.1:0-14899 GCA_041753095.1 Sphingorhabdus sp.
ACCGACCACAAAGTTGTTGTCTCGGAAAATTTCGGCGACACCAACGTACTGGGCATGAACTTCCTCGACAGCATGAAAAGCTGGAAGGTCGAAGGCAATGTCATGACGCTGCAACCGTGACAGCGCCAAAATCCTACGCGAAGGGATTTTCTCATCCTCAGTATAAGATATTACTTAACATAATATATATTATCGAACTTCGATAGCTAAAAAATAGTGCAACCTCATGAGATCAGAATTGAGCCTTACGAGGTTCAACGACTCGGGCGGAGAATGTCGGGCGAGAAACCTGATTGTCAGGCACACCGACGATTTCAATTCGGATAGTCTGAGGCTTTGCCGTAGTTACGCGACGACCTGCAGATTTTGCAGGAGCGCTTTTACGGTAGCTCCCAGAAGCCCGTTTAGTAGTCCCACGTCCACCGCCGCTATTCCCGCGGCTGTAACTGTTGGAACCACCACTTTTTTTACGAGCATAAGCCATTTGCTTTTCCCTTTTACTTTGTCGGTCATGATCGACACTTCCTTCCTTGTGCAGGATTGCACCGCGTCCGGATGGACTCTGGTGAGTCATGTCGTCAAGAGTCGCTCGTAAGTTATCAACAGGATTTATAACGCAGGTCCCGTTTGGTAGCCCCTGCCCGATGGTCCGAGGTCAACCCAATCCTCTTTTTGGCGGCGCTTCGTGTACTTGCGATATTGCCGCCCCTGCTTCGCGCGATCCGCGTTATAGCGGCGCGTCTCGTCATAGCGAGCGCGGCCACGCGCTTTACCTACCTGTTGACCGATGCCCCCATAAATTGCGTCTTGAATATTTTCGTCGACGATATTCGAAAGTGCCTTTGGCACATCGATTTTATGGGGCGATTTAATCAAGTCCGATATTTTATCGGTAGCCGACGCCTTGTGGCGTTTCTTATAATACGTCTTGATGTCGCCCGTTACCGGGTCACGGTAATGAAGCTTATAATATCCGGTTTTGTATTCCTTCGGCAATGCCTTGTGCAAGGCATCGACCAAATCAAGGCCTTCGGTGACGGCACCGACGCCGCGTAATATTACTGCGGCTGCGCCCTTGGAACGGGGATTATACTTGCTTTCGTATGTTCCTTTGCCGGGTGGCGCTGGTTTCGCGCCGGGTCTGAACGGATTGACGGGGTTCAAGATGTGACCACCGCCAATCGGTCGAACGATTGTGGTCCATCCGCCGATGGGGTTCATTCCGGCAAGAGGACGAGGCGCGGTCTGCGCGACGGGTGCGGCATAGCCGCGCACCGTTTGTGCGCCAACCGCTCTATATGGGTTCGGCACCAGCTTGGGGATCAGTTTGTATGGCGTAGCCACTGGACTGTATGGCGCTCCTATCGGAGACGCCAACGGGTCCAACCAAGCAGGCGCGCTCGGCAATGGCAAAACGTTAGCGGCCCGAGCCTTAACGTTATGCGCATTCGTCAATAATTGAACGCGGGCCCAAGCCGAGTGCTGCGCAAACCGTGCGCCGTTGTTTACGTTGTAAAACCATATCCCGGCTTGGTTCCACCCCGCCGGGACGGTCAGATTGCCTTCACCGAGATATGATGAAACGGCTTGCGCGTCGATGTAGCCAGTACCAGCCGTATAAACCGAAAACGCTAAACCGGGCGTTCCGATATACGGGTAAGGGTACGTATGCGGCCCGACGACACGAGCAAAGCGGCCACCTTTTGGGAAAAGGCCACCAGTTGCCGGGACGACAACAGAAGAAACAATTGCATCAGCTGCGCTTAGCAATTGGACAGCAGCGAGTGACCTCGCCGCCGATCTGGCCGCGTTGCTACCAAGATGGAGATATGAAGTTCCACTTGGGGTATCCGGTAGCGTGTAGACCGGAGGCGCTTTCTTTAGCGGTGTGCCATATGAAATCGCAGGAGGCTGGAATTTATTAACTTCCAACCTTGCCCGGTTCAACGGCTTAGCCTTCGGATTGCCGTCGTACCAGTATCGGTCATTGTCCGGATAAACCGGCCCCTGCCGCCCCGTTCGGATAGAGGGTCTTTCCTCACGCGTCCTAGTGCTATGCTGCGGATATGGAATTGGCATTGTGTACAGTCCCCATCATTGTTTTGCGCAACGGCGGATTAGAGCCGAGAGCGCAAACAAAATTAGTATGTCATGTGGGGGGTCATGGGGGATTGGTACGAGACTATGACTTATAGTGCAATAGTCTCTATGTCTTAGGACGTGAGATCAGGCGCTAGACCGTCCGTATTTCAATGAGGCTCTAGCGCGGCATAAAATGCTTTTTGTGAGATATTTCGTCACATAGTTCGCAAATTTGTTACCCCCATCTTCCGGCGACGGAATGAGGACAAAGTCGGTTATCCCAAGTGTCCACTTGGCTTTCAGAACCGAATGACGAACGGGCCGATCCACATTACATTCGTGTATCAGCAGGTGAAAATGCGGCAACCCATGGTGTGCGCCACCGCCTGTATGTTCCTCAACTACCAGAAGGTATTTGAGCGTTACCGTGAAATCGGCAAGTCGATGGCATGAACATCTTTTGCCTTTGGTTGCTTCGCACCCATCATCATCACGCGCCTTTTGGCGTAAAGCAACGCTTGCTTGTTTTCTCACTCGTTTGAGCCACTTCGTGATTTCTGGCGAAATCTCGCTTACGCGTTCCGCGAATTGTTCCTCTCTGTTGAGATCGTCCCATTTAATACCGGACTTCGACAGTCGCAGACTTGCCCGGTATTGCGCGAGAACCTGAAACTGGGGTGTGCAGGTCAGCGTTCCGAACCAAGTTCGAGCAGCTTGCGCGATTTCAGATCGCGCACGGCCACGCCAAAGCAGCTTACGCGCTTCGAGGCATGGCGGACAACGCCTACAGCGTGTGTCGAGTTCTAGCGAACGGGTATGGATACGGCCTTGCGCCCGATCAGTCCGGAAGTCGTAGCCAACCGGAGTTGCGCCCAGATATTCCCGGAACACTGGCCGCTGACATTCCAAACGTCCCCTTCCGGCGACGTTCCAGAATATGCGCGAAGCGCTTTTGACCTCGCCACCTTCTGTAATGGCTCGTTTCGCAGTGTTAGACCACTTTGCGAGATGCTGGACCTTTTGGGCCATCAATATGCACCCGCTATTTGGGTATTCGCGGTGTCAGTTGTGCATAGATATACTAGGGCGCGCCCTTCGGTCGCCTCGAACTTCGATATTATGCACAGTTCCGGCTCAGTGAGTCCGTCACGGTAGACACGGCTAACGCCGCGCTCATCTGACAAGGGGATTGCATCCCCGAACGCCTCAACGGGGCCGAGACTCACTCGCTCCGCTCGCTGCGTCCGCACCACCCCCGTTGACCCGTCCTCCCCTGCTGGCTTCGCGGTGCACCGTTCCGGCGCGGGCAACAATGCCCGCGCACGGCTCTGGCCATTTTTTAAGGAGTTAAAAGCATGTTGAGCACTGAACGCTTGGCACCACGGGGAACGACCGGCACCTTCCGCAAAATGTTGTCGAAGAATTTTGCCCTGGCTGAATTTGTGAAGCCGGAGGAGGCCGAGGCATTTCGTAAAGACGCTTTTAGCGTTCTCTACGAACATCGGTTGGAAATGGTCGCGCAAACCTTGCAGCAAGTGCGCGACGAACTGGAAATGCCACTGATTGTAACGTCCGGTTGGCGGAGCAAACGGCGCAATAAACGCGTGGGCGGTTCCGACACCAGCGATCACCCAAAGGGCTACTGCGCGGACGTCAAATGTCCGTACATTAACGCGGCTAAATTGGCCGCTTGCTTTCAAAGCGCAGCCAAACGTGGATTGATAAAATACGATCAACTTATTCTTTACCCGACGCACGTACATGTCTCGGTGAACCCTCGTTATCGCGGTCAATTTTTCGCCGCCTGAACGCCGAAAGGAGCCGACTTTGTTAATTCGTGAGACCGAAACGACGCGCAAATTCCTTGCGACGCAGCCCGTCGTGGCGCGTCGCTACGAATGGCACCCACTTTACGAAGTGGGGAACCGCGTCATTACGATCATTAATGGCCGACTTCTGGCGACACCGTTTAAGGAACTTCCGACGCACGAAGCCTTTTGCGATTGGCTTTCGCACATGCCAAAGCATTGGTTAGCGACGAAGCCAGAAGCGCAGCTTTGAAAGAAGAAGGGCGGTATGACCCCCCGGTCAACCGCCCTTCCCCTTGCGCGCCTAGAACGGAACGTCAGGCTCGAACCACTGTTCGCCATCCTCGTTCACCCGTCCCCGAATTGCGCGCAAATCGCGTTCCATGCCTTCAACGAACCGATAGAATTCGGAGCGTGAATGTCCGGCATGGATGTGCGCCTTTAGCATTGCAAAGCCCTGCCCCAGATCGGTGAGCATGATTTGCAACTCGTCCCGGTCGCGGTCCTCGAAAGGCCGGATGTTTCGGCACACGAAACATTCGCTCATAAGGATGCCATCGCAATGGCCGACATGACTATCAGCCAGCATCCAGTCGCTACGAACGCACACCCCAATCGGGCGGACTGTTTCTTGATCGACATGTTGTGTTCCTCAAAATGGCATCTTGTCACTTGCGGCGGAGTTATCCGCACAGGTGAGACAAGGCAGCTTGCACGCCGCCTTGCCTTTATCTTGGATTTCGCGTGACCCCTTCCCTGCGATCACGATATGGTGACCACAGGGACGGTGAAGCTTGATGCTAATCACAGCTTGGCGAACGCCTTCTCGATTGCGTGGTCGTATGCCGACACAAAGGCGCGATGCGCTTTCACGTATGCGCCACGGTATCGCCGCGAGACGATTAACCGGGCGACGTGCACGAGAACGCGGGTCAATGTGTCGTCTCCACTTTGCTGGTCAAGATCGAGGTCGTGACGATGCCGTCAGACCTAATCTTGTTCTGTGGAGCCGCGAAGGCGAACAAGGCGTCGACCATCGCCGCCGATGGATAGCGCTTGTTCATATTGGCCTGTGGGAGTGCAACCAGACCGGCATCCGTTTCGGTCAACGCGAAGTTGACGAACTGGTCACCGTGAAGGGCTAAATCCTTCATATCGACCCAATAATCGTTCGTCATATTGACGCCCAATGGTCCGACACCAGCAGCGCCGCCGATAAACTTCTTGAGCGAAGTATAGGCTTCGCCCTCGAGAGTTGCTGGCAACCACGAAAAGGCGTCGTTCATGAAGTGCGACAAGGAGCCTGTCTGCTTGCTGAAATACACCTTTGGACGAGCAATCGTCACACCGAACAAGAAGCCCGGTTCCTTGAAGAACCGATCTTTGTCGGCGCGTTCAGCGGTTGACCATTGCGGGGCATTGGCTGGCGAACCGTCAGCAGCGGTTCGTGCGCTTGGATAAGCCCACTGCCGCACATAGCGGACAAGTTCAGGCGCTTTCTTGAGTTCGTTTTCACGTTTCGGCACATTGATGCCAAACGCTTCAAGCCAATCCTCGAACGTCGCAGTCGTATAACCCAGAGAGGTCATCGCTTCCCACTGGGTATAGTGTTCCGAAAAGGCCGCCATGTGGGCGGGAACGACTGTGTTTTCACCGGGGAATTCGTGCTCGCTTTCACCAGGAAGAGTTGCATCCTTTGCAGACTGCATCCAACCCGGCGAGTTTGTGCGCGCCAGTGGCAGGCCGTCGATAGCGCCTTGAAGAACGGTTTCGTCTTCATCACGAAAATACCATTTCGTGATCGTATCGAGCGCCTTTTGTGTGTAATTGATACCGCCAGCCGAATGATACGTATCAAGATCGGCAGCAGCGGTCAGACCGGCTGTTGACGCATTAGTCACCAGCATGTTCTTGAAGGTGTCCCCTTCTGCGAGGTCCGACAATTTCACGTAGAAAAAGTAAAATTCGTTCCACCACCCGATCAACGGGTTTTTTACCGGGTCCGCAATCACGCGGGCCTGCAACAGCAGGTTTTTCATTGTTTCACCCGGCCAGACAGGCGCGATATACATCGGCTGTATCTGGAAAGGACGTGTCCTTAGGTGAAACTCATGCGATGGCTTGCGCGTTGCGCGCCCCACCGCTTTCACTTCTTGCATATTGGCGACGGCTGCGACAATCTGCCTTTGAACTGATTTTTCCATGTTTTTTTCCAATTATAAAATTGTGGTTAAAAAACATGAAGTTGCACACTTTATATATTATCGAACTTAAATATGCCTGAATCCAGAACACCCGATATTACCCCTCTTTCCAATATCATGGAGCGGTTGCGCGATTCTGAGAGCGGCTGCCCTTGGGATCTCGAACAGAATTTCGTCAGCATCGCACCTTACACAGTCGAAGAAGCTTATGAAGTCGCAGACGCAATTGAGCGCAATGATTTGGATGCGCTGAAAGACGAACTCGGCGATCTGCTCCTTCAGGTTGTCTTTCACAGCCAAATGGCATCCGAGCAGCAAAGCTTTAATCTGCAGGATGTCATTGACGGCATTTGCGATAAAATGGTCCGCCGCCATCCGCACGTCTTTGGCAATGTTGCTGCAGATGGAGCAGAAACTGTCGTCGCCAATTGGGAAGCCATCAAAGCTGAAGAACGCAGCGGCAAAGCGGATGACAGCGCGCTTGCTGGTGTGGCGTTGGCGCTTCCAGCATTGTTGCGCGCGCAAAAAATCCAGAAGCGTGCTGCGCGGACGGGCTTTGACTGGCCCGACGTTACTGGCGCGCGTGACAAAATATTTGAGGAAATCGAAGAAGTTGAAGCCGCTTCCTCACACGAAGAACGAATCGACGAGATTGGCGACTTGTTGTTCGCTGTCGTCAATCTGGCGCGTTTTCACAATATTGATGCGGAAACCGCACTGAAATGCGCGAACGCAAAGTTCGAACGCCGTTTTCGCGCGATGGAAGCAAGTGCTGGCGATACATTCTCTGCGCTCTCACTCGATGAGAAAGAAGCGCATTGGCAACAGGCTAAAGCACAGGAAAAGCTCTAAATTACTGCCAAATCAAATTTGAACTGCTTTTCAAACTGCCCCCAAAGTTGTCGACTTAGCGCGACTTCAACTTCCAGATAATCGCCCTTCTCGCTTTGTTTGCGAACCTTCCCCCGGCCATGCAACCATGCAAGCGCTGCACCATCTTCGGTCTTAAGATTGATGAGCCGCGTTTCATTCCCCTTCGCAATCATAACCGAAAGATGCGCTTTGAAGGCATCTACCCCCTCCCCGGTTTGAGCGGAAATCATCAGCACATCGTCATTCCGCCCGGCAATTCCCGACAGTTCCTCGCGCCGGTGAAGGTCGAGCAGATCGACTTTGTTCCAAAGCTCGACCATCTCCGGCTGATGTTCAGCATCTTCCACGGGTCCAATCCCGAGATCACTCAGTATTGCCAGCACATCATCGCGCTGCGCATCGCTCTCGGAATGCGAAATATCCCGCACATGAACAATTATGTCAGCGGATATAACTTCTTCAAGCGTAGCTCGAAACGCCGCGACTAGCTGCGTCGGCAGGTCCGACACAAACCCCACCGTATCCGACAAAATTGCCTTCTCTACCCCCGGCAACGAAATTTGCCGCATGGTCGGATCAAGTGTCGCAAACAGCATATCCTCCGCCAGCACTGTCGCTTTGGTCAACCTGTTAAACAGCGTGGATTTACCCGCGTTCGTGTAGCCGACCAACGCAATAACCGGCCAAGGCGCGCGCTTGCGACGGGCGCGGTGGAGCGAACGGGTGCGCTTTACCTCTTCCAGTTCGCGCCGCAGCCGTGCCATCCTGTCGCGGATCTGCCTGCGGTCGGCTTCAATCTGGGTTTCGCCAGGACCACCGAGAAAACCAAAGCCACCGCGCTGCCGCTCCAAGTGCGTCCAGCTGCGCACCAACCTCCCCGCCTGATAGTCCAGATGTGCCAACTCGACCTGTAAGCGCCCTTCGGCTGTTGCCGCGCGTTCGCCAAATATTTCCAGAATCAAACCCGTACGGTCGATAGTCTTCAGGCCAGTCTTTTCTTCAAGATTGCGCTGCTGGATTGCGGTTAGTGACGCATCGACAATCAAAAGATCGATTTCAAGATCGCGACCCATTTCGCCGATCTCATCAACCTGCCCTCCGCCCAACAGGGTAACCGCGCGCGGATTACGAACACGGTAATGCTTTTTGCGCACGACATTCAGACCGATGGCAAGGGCCAGCCCCTCGGCCTCGTCAAGCCGCGCGTCCGGGCCGACAGATGCCCTACCCGGCAATTCGGGATACACAATCAATGCGCGCGCGCCGCGAGCGAACTCGTCGGTTTCGCTCCGTTCAAAAACGCTCAAATATCGGCCTCGTCTACGCCCTGATTATATTCGGCGAGATTAACCGGATGCGCGGGCTGAATGGTCGAAATCGCATGTTTGTAAACAAGCTGCGTCGTGCCGTCGCGTTCGAGCAACACCGAGAACAGATCGTAGGCTGCAATAGCCCCCTGCAACATCACGCCATTCACCAGGAAAGTTGTGACCGATTCGCCCTTGTCGCACATTGCGTGCAGGAAAACGTCCTGCAACATCCCTGCCCTGTGGCTTGTGCGGGACATCATTTCATCAAATAAAGCCCTGTCGGGTGACGACGAAGGCATGATTGTCGAAATACTGTGCTTGTATACGAGCTGCGACATTCCGTCCCGGCGCAGTAGCACCGAGAAATTGTCAAACCACGTTACAACACCTTGTAGTTTAACGCCTTTGACCAGAAACATGGTGACCGGCGTTTTTGACTTTCTGAGGGAGTTCAGAAAGAGGTCTTGAAGACCGTTATTCTTTTCAGTCATTGTTATTATCCGATTATCTTTTGTTTTTGCAAAACTGGCTCTGGCTTACACAAAATAAGTCATACGCCGGTTTTGGTGCAATTTATTTACATCAATGACATTTGTTTCGCAATTGCGAGATTCACTCATCATCCTCGCCGATTTCAATGCCGTTTTTACGGACGGTTATGCCGAGCAGCTTCAGTTTCCGGTGCAAGGCGGACCGCTCCATCCCGACAAAAGTAGCAGTCTTTGAAATATTACCGGAAAATCGCTTAATCTGCACGCGCAGATATTCCCGCTCGAATGCTTCACGCGCTTCACGGAGCGGAGCGCCCATTAACGACGTTACGCTATGTTCAGCACCGACATAGCTGTTGGTAATTTCAGCTGGCAGCATGTCCGCTTCAATGGTGTGTATCCGGTTGGAGGGTGCCAAGATAATTGTCCGCTCAATGATGTTGCGCAATTGCCGGACATTGCCTGGCCATTCGCAGGCCTGTAGCGCTGCCATCGCATCATCGGAGATATAGGGCGGCGTAATCCTGTGCTCCGACGAAAAGCGGGCGGCGTAATGATTTGCAAGATCAGGAATGTCCTCTCTACGACCAGACAAAGCCGGAATTTCGACGGGCACTACATTCAATCGGTAAAACAGATCTTCACGAAAACGCCCTTCAGCTATCTCGACCGAAAGGTCGCACGCGGTGGCAGAAACAAAGCGGACATCCACCCGAATTTGGCGATCGCCGCCGACCCGAACAAAGCTTTGGTCGGTAAGAACACGCAGGATTTTACCCTGCGTAGTCCAGGGCATGTCGGCGACTTCATCAAGGAAAAGCGTTCCCCCATGCGCCTTTTCGAGCATGCCAGCCTGCACCAGTTTGCCATCCTGCTCGATACCGAAAAGCTCTTCATCGAAGCGTTCAGGCGACAGACGCGCTGCGCTGACCGAGATAAAGGCTGAATCGGCCCTTGGGCTCCAACTATGAAGCAGCCGCGCCGCGACTTCTTTGCCAACACCCGCTGGCCCGGTAATGAGCATGCGGCTTCCGGTTGCAGCAACTTTTTTAAGCGTGGCACGCACAGTATTGATGGCGGCAGAAGAACCCGTCAATTCTTCAGAATGCCCGACCTTAGCCCGCAATGTGGCGTTCTCGGCTCGCAAGCGCTCGGTTTCCGTGGCTTTTGATACCAGATGAAGCAATTTCCCCGCCTCAAACGGCTTTTCTATAAAATCTACGGCGCCTTGGGCAATGGCCGCCACTGCAGTGTCGATATTGCCATGACCCGAAAACACAATGACCGGAATCTGCGGATCGCGGCTCTTAATGGCTTTCAGCAGTTCAATGCCATCCATCGACGATCCACGAAGCCAGACGTCAAGAAGGATGAGCGACGGCAAACGCTCGTCGAGCGCCGATAATGCATCGTCAGCAGTTGCGGCGGTCCTTGTGCCGTACCCTTCGTCCTCAAGCACGCCGGACACAAGATCCCGGATGTCCTGCTCGTCATCTACGATCAGTATGTCTAGTGCCATGATTAGCTCAAAACCTCATTCATGCGGGTGGATCTGGACGGCGATGCTTTGTTGCCCACCTTTGCGGCAACGACTTGAGGCAAAAACTTCAACGTCACGACCGCGCCCCCATTAGGGTTGTCGGACAACGCAATTTCACCAAAATGCTCTTCGATAATTTTTTTTACGATTGCCAGACCGAGCCCAGACCCTGTCGCGCGATTGGTAATATAAGGTTCCAATATCCGGTCTCTGTCTTCCGGAAGGCCGATACCATTATCGGCTATGCTAACGGTAAGCAGGTCATCATGCTGATCCAACTCAATCGTTATTTCGCCTGCGCCGGGTCCAGATTTTCGACGCTCCTCGATGGACTCCGCAGCGTTCTTCAAAATGTTGGTGATCGCCTGCCCCAGCTGTCGCCTATCCGAAATCAGCATTGGGGCATCTGCATTTTTGTCATATGTAAACGCGATATCCGGATGTGCGACTTCGAACATGAAAACGGCGTGTCCGACAATGTCGTGCAGATTTTCTGACCGGAACACAGGCTTTGGCATTCGAGCGAAAGATGAAAATTCGTCGACAATGTTCCGAAGGTCTCCAACCTGCCGGATGATGGTGCTGGTTAACTGTTCGAAAACTGATTCATCCTGCGCAATCTGCTTTCCAAACCGCCGCTGCAATCGTTCGGCGGCCAGTTGAATTGGAGTCAGCGGATTTTTGATTTCATGGGCTATTCGCCGCGCCACATCTGACCAGGCTGCACGCTTTTGATCTGCCAATTGCTGGCTGATGTCCTCAAAGGTTATCACGCTTCCCTGGTCACGCGGTGACACCTTTACCGCAACCGTCAAAGGCTCGGGACCGTCGCCTAGCTGCACCACTCCACGAGACTGGTTTTCGGCAAAATCCGATAACGCTGGCGCAACGGCCTTGAAATTATGGCCGACAATTGTGTCCAGCTTATCTTTAAGCATTTTCTCGGCGGTCGAGTTGGCCAATTGGATTACACCCGTTCCATCGACCGAGATAACCCCGGCGGAAACCGATTCCAGCACGGTCTCGATGAATATGCGGCGCTCTCCTAATTGATGGTTAGTCGCAATAAGCGCGCCCGTCTGGCGCTCCAACCTCTCGGTCATTCGGTTGAATGACTGTGACAAAAAGCCGACTTCGTCTTCCCTATATTGGTCTTCCATGACCCGCGCCGACAAATCGCCGTCTGCAATTTTCTGCGCAGCGTCGACCAGATTGTTAACCGGACGAACCAAACGGTCGGCAACACGCAACGCGATCCAAAGCGTAATTCCGATGAGCATCAGTGATACGACATAAAGTGCCCCATTGAACTGCAGTTGCAAAGCGCGCGAACGCGCTGCCATCTTGTCATAGTCCTCCAGCACAGATTGGGCTCTCTCTGCTAGAGCGAAAGATGGCACCGAAACTGCGCGGCTTGCGTAGAGATAGCTTCGCGGATTATCGAAAAGAACCGTTACGACTTCTATCCGGTCCGCTAAATTTTTGATTACGAGCCCCTCGCCCCCTGTCAGTTTCGCCATCACATCCGGCGCAATCCAATCCTGTTTGCGACCTTCATCCAATGCGAAAACTGCCTCGGTGCGTTGCCCCTTATCGGAACCGACAGATATAATGGCTGATTCGCTTAAGCGCCGACGGGCCATTTGCTCGATATAGTAGCTCAGAAATGCAGGGTCATCGGCGCTCGTCTGGCTTAGCGCTTTCCGGAAATCCCCCGCCATGGTCTGGGTTTCGCCAGCGACGTCAGTTGCCGTAACCTCGTAATAGCCCTTTGCCAATTCACCCGCATTTTCCAGCATCCCCCTTGCCGATCCGGAGAACCAGAACTGGACTCCGCTTTGGAATAACAGCGACGCAAATACCACCAGCAACAGAGTGGGAACCGCTGTGATGGCCGAAAATATAGCGACCAGCCTGACATGTAGCAATTGCTTGCTGCCTATATTACTTCGCTCGGCCCGCTTTAGCGCCACTCGCCGTCCGAACAGCACAAGGAGCAGCGTTGCCGGCAAAAGGTTTGCAACGAGCATTGTTGCAGACGCAGCCGGCGACAATGGTTCGGACCGCGGCCCCTGGTCCGTCAGTATCAGTGCGGTTACAATCGCCGCCGCTACCAACATTATGGCGCTGGCAACTTCCAGGAACTTTATCGACTGGCTGTTTCCCAGCAAATTACCAATGGTCGATGATAAGCGATGGGTGAGCGTCCGAGCGCTTTGGTCATCGTTTATGCCGATTGTTGCCATATTGCCACTGTGGCATCGTATGAGTGACATTTAAAGCACAAATTTGTTGCGATGAAATCACACTGCCCCAATCAGTGCTCGCTCTGACCATGGCCGCTAGGCCCGATGCCATAGTCTGTAAGCTTTTTACGCAAAGTGTTTCGATTTATGCCCAGCAATGCCGCCGCTTTTAGCTGATTGCCCTTAACCTGTCGCATCACATGCTGAAGCAGCGGAATTTCAAATTGAGCAAGCGCCCGCGAATATAGCTTGCCGCGCGCCGTCCCGCGCAAACGGCTATCGCGCAAGAACTGACTCACCGCTGCCTCGAAGCTCGCTCCCTGCGTTGGTATTCCGGCCTCTTGTGTAGGCTCAATATACTGAGCAACCGTGGCTTCGGTAATCACATCCTCCCGGCACACCAATGCAAGCCGGTAGATCAGATTTTTAAGCTCGCGGATGTTCCCACGCCACGGCAAGCTCATCAGCATCCCGATTGCCCCGTCGTCAATTTTTCGCGATGGCAAGCCGTCTTTCGCCGCGAGCTGCAGGAAATGTTGTGCAAGCAGTCCGATGTCTTCGGTCCGATCGCGCAAAGGAGGCATGTCAATCGGCACGACGTTTAGCCGGTAAAACAGGTCCTCGCGAAACTTGCCCTTTGAGATCAGGTCTTCCAGATTCTGGTTGGTGGCAGCAATAATACGAACGTCCAAACGGATACTCGCCTTGCCGCCGATCCGACTGATTACGCCGCTTTGCAAAGCGCGAAGAAGCCGCGTTTGGGCGTGCTTCGGCATGTCCCCTATTTCATCAAGAAACAGCGTACCGCCCTGCGCCTGTTCGAACCGGCCAATTGCCTGCCCCACTGCACCCGTGAATGAGCCTTTCTCATGCCCAAAAAGTTCGGCCTCGATCAATTCACCGGGGATAGCCGCCATGTTTACCGCTACAAAAGGCCCTGTTTTGCGATGTCCCAAGCCGTGGATAGCCTCAGCAACCAGTTCTTTGCCCGTACCGCTTTCACCGGAAATCAGCACCGAGAGATCATTACGCAGCAAGCGCGCGACCATGCGATAAACATCCTGCATCGCGGCGCTGCGGCCAATCATCGGTAAATTGGCTTCGGAAAGCGTCTGAAACGATTCGGATGGCGTTGTTCTGCTCTTGTCGATCCCCTGCTTTACCGCCAGCACCAGATCGTTCAGATCGAACGGCTTGGGAAAATACTCAAATGCATTTATTTCGCTCGCCCGAACCGCCGTTTCCAGCGTATTTTGTGCCGACATGATGATGACTGGCATATCGGGCGTTTTTGCCATTACCTCCTTGAGCGTCGCTAGTCCGTCACTGTCTTTCAAAACCACATCGGTCAGCATCAGATCAAATTGACCCGTTGCCAACGCGGCATCACGCGCTGCAACGGTATCGCAGATTTGCGTATCGATATTCTCAGCGGCAAGCGCCGCACTGACGACCAAGCCGATAGATGCATCATCTTCGACGATCAGGACCTTTGCACCGGTCATCCTGCGACCTTACGCGCTGCGACAGGCAAAAAGATGCGAAAAACCGTTATTTGCTTGGCAGTATCGCGTTCAAACAAAATGCGGCTGTTCATCTGCTGCACCAGCTTGCGAACGATCGCGAGGCCGAGCCCCTGGCCGTCCCTCTTGGTGGTGACGAAAGGGGAGAATAGCTCATCTTCAATATGCGCTGGAACGCCGGGTCCGTTGTCGGATATTGCGATTTCAACTGGTAGCTTGATTGCACGCCGGTCGACGTCGGTGTCACGCAGCGCGCCACTCATTACAAAGCGGGTAGAAATTCCGATTATGCCATCCAGCCTGCCTTGAAGCGCGTCTACTGCGTTCTGCAAGAGGTTAATCAATATTTGAACCATGCCGTCCGCATCGATCATTACTTCTGGCAGTGACGGGTCATAATTTATCGAAATTTCCGGCATTGCGCGATTGGCCGCGCGGAGCGAGCGAATGGCGCGCTCAATCAGCAGATGCACATTCGCCGGAGCAAGTTCGGCTGGCTCGGAACGCCCAAGTTTCTGCATCTGGTCAAGCAGGCGGGCGATACGATCGACCTCGTTTACAATCAACTCGGTCAACGGCTGGCTTTTTTCATCAACCCGGCGTGCCAGCAACTGCGCCGCACCCTTGATACCCGCCAGCGGATTTTTTATCTCATGGCCTAATATAGCAGGTGCGCCCATGGCCTGTTGCTGACCTGCGTCTTTTTGATCACCGATATGTTCGCGGCCGCCGTTTCGGGGGGATATGACGGCGATGCGCCAATCGGGCTCTCCTGGCAAAATCGAGATATTGATGTCGACCGTGATGCTGCCATGCGCAGTC
>JBGSVG010000119.1:0-22735 GCA_041753095.1 Sphingorhabdus sp.
AACCGTCTGTCCGACTATCTGTTCGTGCTCTGCCGTTTGATCAATGCGACGCGGGGTGGCGACATATTGTGGGTGCCGGGCGCATCGCGGTGATGGCCGACCTTAAGGGCCGTTTTTTTGCTACGCGCAAGTTAACGGCGGTTCTGGCGGCACCTTTGTCCGATGCTGATGCAACCGTCCAGTCTATGCCCGACGCGTCGCCGACCAAATGGCATCTGGCGCATGTCACATGGTTCCTCGAAAGCTTCATCCTGCGCGACCATGTCGCGGGGTACCGTGCATTCGATGACAGCTTCGCCTATCTGTTCAACAGCTATTATGAAGCCGAAGGCGCACGGCATTCACGCGCGGCGCGCGGGTTGATCACACGACCCTCGCTTGTCGAAGTGCACGCCTATCGCGCCCATGTCGAAGCGGCGCTGGATGCGCACTGGAACAATCTTCCCGAAACAGCATTGGCATTGCTGGAGCTTGGCATTCAGCACGAGCAACAACATCAGGAACTGCTGCTGACCGATATCTTGCATCTGTTTTCGCAAAACCCCGTCTTTCCTGCATATTGGCCGGAACCGGTCGTGCGGGCCGTGCCGGATACTCAAGGGCCTGCTGCATCCTAGCTCGCAGGTCCATCGGGTATGCAAGCCATTGGTCATATGGGTTCAGGTTTCGCCTTCGATTGTGAGGGGCCGCGCCACGAAGTTTTTTTGCAACCTTTCGCGCTATCGTCACGAACCGTGTCCAATGGTGAATGGATGCAGTTTATGAACGACAATGGATATGGCGAACCGCGCCACTGGCTATCCGACGGATGGGCCTGGGTGCAGCGCGAACATGTGGGCGCACCGCTTTATTGGCAGCAGGACCGGGATGGCCAGTGGTTGTCTTTCGGTTTGGATGGCTTGAGGGCCATCGACCTTAGTGCGCCGGTCACGCACATCAACCTTTTTGAAGCTGACGCCTATGCTAGCTGGGCTGATGCCCGTTTGCCGACCGAGGCGGAATGGGAGGCCGCAGCGGAATCGCATGATGCGGCCGCGGGCAACCAACTGGATGCTGCGGGGCCTGTAAGGCCAAACGCATCTGAAGCAGCTTCGCTATTCGGCAATGTCTGGCAATGGACGGGCAGCGCCTATCGTCCATATCCCGGTTTTCGCGCGGCCGATGGCGCGGTCGGCGAGTATAATGGCAAGTTCATGAGCGGACAGTTCGTCTTGCGCGGCGGCAGCTGCGCGACGCCGCGTGGCCATGTCCGTGCGAGCTACCGCAATTTCTTTTATCCGCACCAGCGTTGGCAGTTCACCGGATTGCGGCTGGCCCGTGATGTCTGAAGCGGATTTCAAGCTCCAGGCTGACCCTCAATTTCGCGCTGATGTTCTCGCAGGTCTGATGGGACCGCGCCGGGCTATCCCCGCGCGATGGTTTTACGACGAACGCGGATCGCAGCTTTTTGACGATATCACCCATTTGCCGGAATATTACCCGACACGCACCGAAACGGACTTGTTGAAGGATTGCCGTGCCGAACTCGCGAAACATATCCCAGCAGGGGCTGCCGTTGTGGAGTTTGGAGCGGGGAGCGCAACGAAAACCCCACTGCTGTTGGAGGCCATTCTGCCGGAAATCTATATTCCTGTCGATATTTCGGGTGATTATCTTAGAATGTCCGCAGAAGTGCTCGCCGGGCAATTTCCCGACCTAACCATTCGCCCTGTCGAAGCCGACTTTTCGCAAGATATGCAATTGCCCACCGATAAACCGAGCGAAGCCCGTCTCGGTTTCTTTCCGGGATCCACGATTGGCAATTTCGTTCCGCGCAGCAGCGTTGACCTTTTGCGCCATATGCGGGGCCATCTGGGGCAGGGCGCTATGCTTCTTATCGGGTTTGACCGTATCAAACCGGTCGAGATATTGTTGCCCGCTTATGATGATGCGGCTGGTGTGACGGCGGCGTTCAACCTGAACCTTCTTGTGCGCATAAATCGGGAGCTAGATGGGAATATTCCCGTCGAAGCCTTTTCCCATCACGTTCAGTGGAACGACCGCGAAGCGCGGATTGAAATGCATTTGCGCTGTGCCTGGGACGTGCAGTTCACCGTCTCTGGCAAAGAGTTCCAGATTCAGGCCGGCGAATCCATTCATACTGAAAACAGCCATAAATTCGACCTGCGCAGTTTGCGTATCTTACTACGGGCAGGCGGCTGGACCCCTGTTGCGGAATATAGCGATGCGCAGGAATGGTTCACTTTGGTCCTGGCCGAAGCCGCGCCATTCTATAACGCCCCGTAAGGCAGCACCCCTAGCGCTTCCGTCCGCAGGGGCCCAGGCTGTCGAGGATATATTTATAGTCCGCCTGCGCACGGGCCGCATTGTCGCTATCGGCAGCCTCAACCAAATCGGGCGAGAGGGCACGCGGTAGTCCGCAAGCCAGACGATACCAAAGCAGCGTGAATTTTTGCGGCGCCGTCGCCGATTCATCGATTACTTCTGCCGTAGATACAGCCCATCGTTTCGCCTCTCCAGGACGGCTCAGCACCGAAAGCGACAAGGGCTGGTCCTTGGCGGTTTTCAGGAAGATCTGCGTTTCACCTTCACCCAGCACAGTTCCGGCGCTGTAAAAGGCGCTGGTGATGCCGGTAATCCGGTCCGGCGCATCGATCTGCACGGCTTCTTTCGTAATAGCGCGGATGAGTTGGTCATTGGCGGGGCTCCATTGCACCAAGGCGTTTGGCCGCGAAAGGCGGATTTCGCCCAGCCGGCCAGCTACCGTGCTCCCGAGTAGAAAGAGCCGCTGTTTCTTCAGCTTGGGGAGTTTGCCCTTCGCATCCTTGGGAACGTCGAGCAAAAAGCGCACGCGGGGGGGCACGCCTTCCTGACCGCGAATCAAAGCGCCAATATCCGCCTCGACGAGGACGCGTTGCAGCGTCGCGGGCACTCCGACTGCCTGTTCGGGCGCAATTTTACGTAAATTTTTGATCGTGGCATCGACGATGAGGGGTGAAATGACGACTAAATCCGCAATATCGGCATAGCTGGCACTTTCGGCAGGTATAGCGAGAGCCGGTGGCAAAGGTTCACTCGTCTGAGCGGCGCTGATCCCGCTAAATCCTAGCAAAATTGAGGCAAATCCATATTTCAAACGCGACAATTTCATTCCAATTCCCTTTCGGACAGCAACGGTAAACGCAGCTTTGGTCCATATCTGTTCTGTACCATATGAAAGCGCTATACATGAATTGCGTCTGAATCGCAGAATCCGTGTTGCTAGGCCGGAAGGCCTTGGCTATTGCTCCGGTGAATCGAAGTTAAAAAAGATAATATTTCGATATCGCGGGGGTATTTCGGTCGCATCTTCAGAACGTGCGAACCCGAATGCTTTTTTTGTTTTGAAGGTAGGAGAGTTGTTTCCGCATGGCATATGCTGATCAAGATGGGATGAGCACAAACCGTTTGGTTTCTGTCATCATTGTTATCCTTCTTCACGCGTTCCTCGGTTATGCCTTGGTGACCGGCCTCGCCTATGACGCGGTCGTTGCTATCAAGGAAAAGATGACCGTCGTCGACGTGAAAGAAGAAGAACCGCCGGAAGAAGAAGAGCCACCACCAGAGCCTGAAAAGCAGATCGAGCCTCCGGTTGTCTCTCCTCCGCCAATGGTTGTGACGGTAACGCCGCCACCGACAGTGCGTACGGTTGATACACCGCCGCCAGCTGCACCGATCGTTCCGACTGCAGCACCGCCTGCGCCTTCGGCACCGCCTCCACCGCCTCCAGCAGGTCCGACGGCTGATGCAAAGCCGCGCGGTAATCCGGGTAACTGGGCCAATACGAATGACTATCCTTCACGAGCCTTGCAACAGGAACGCGAAGGAACCACCGGCTTCCGTGTCACCATTGGAACCGACGGGCGTGTCATTGATTGCCAGATTACATCATCAAGCGGACATCCTGACCTTGATGCGGCAACCTGCACCAACGTCAAACGTCGTGCACGGTTCGACCCAGCGGTGAAGAATGGGGAGAAGGTACAGGGTACTTATTCCAACCGAGTCCGGTGGCAGATACCGAAATAATTCTATGGCCCGGCAAAGGGGGAGCCTTCGCGCCGGGCCTTTTTGCTAGCAACGTAAATTTTTCTGAGAGGTAGTTAAAATGTCGATTTTGTTTCTAACGGCGGCCGGTGCCGCAGCTCCAGAGGCCGCCGCCCAGTTCGGTCTTATCCCTGCCCTTAAAGAAGGTGGCCCGATCTCCATCGCGATTTTCTCGGTGATGGTTATCATGTCGGTCTTCTCTTTCTACATCATGTTCACCAAGCTGTTTGAACAGCAGAAGGTTCTGAACCAGGCCAAGCAAGTTCGCGCCCAGTTCTGGCGTGCAGCTACCCTGGAAGAGGGTGCAGCGAAGCTCGACAAGAACAGCGCCTTCCGTCAGGTCGTTGACGACGGTATCGAAGCCCAGAAGCAGCACAGCCTGTTGACCGATCCGGTTGAAGCACATGACTGGCTGCACGGCGCAATGGCCCGTTCGGAAGAGTCGATCAACAATAAGCTGGCCGGCGGCCTTCCCTTCCTCGCGACCGTTGGTGCTACCGCACCGTTCGTCGGTCTCCTCGGTACGGTTATCGGTATTTACTCGGCGCTGATTAAGATCGGTATCGCCGGTCAGGCCGACATCGGCAAGATCGCTGGTCCGGTTGGTGAAGCACTGATCATGACCGCCATTGGTCTGTTCGTCGCTGTTCCTGCGGTTCTGGCCTACAACTGGCTTCAGGCTCGCAACAAGTCGATTGCCCGTAGCCTGTCGACCTTCTCGAACGATGTGCTTGGTTACATCTCGTCAGGTGGTCGCGTGAAGCCTGCTGTGACGGCTGCGCCTGCTGGCAAGCCTGCACCTGCTGGCGCGGTAAAGAAGTAAGATTGGGTTAGGGCTGTGTTTCGGCACAGCCCGTCCGCCGGATCTTCCGGCTCTCGATTTTGACCCAATTTATTTAGAGAGGATTGGCCAATGGCAATCAGTTCAGGAGGCGGCGGCGAAGACACGCCAATGTCTGACATCAACACGACGCCGCTCGTCGACGTCATGCTGGTGCTCCTCATCGTTTTCCTCATCGCTATTCCGGTCGCCATTCAGACGGTGAAAATGGATATTCCGGTCGTGAAGTTCGAACCGGCAAAGGCAAAGCGTGAAAACGTGTTGCTGTCGGTGACGACAACCGACGCCGGTGGGCGCGATCCAGGTGACCCCGCCTATGAGGGTGCTAACCCGAATGGCGAATGCCGCATTTACTGGAACGTCACACCGGTAGATTCGACCGAGTTGGTCGATCGTGCAGCGAAGCATTTGAAAGCCGAGTTTGAAAAGCTGGGTGGCGAAGAGGCTGCTAAGGCTGGCTTGATTGAGCCGGACATGCTGCCCGAAGCGCATATTCGTGGTGATATCAACACACCTTATCGGTGCATCGGTGGTGCAATTTACACCATGCAGATGGCTGGTTTCGCCCGTGTTGGCTTCATTTCATCGCCGTTCGAAAATGCGAACGTGCAGTAAGTAATTCTAAGGAGCAATCATCATGGCAATGAGTGGCGGTAAAGATGATGGCCAGCCGATGATGGAAATGAACACGACGCCGTTGATCGACGTCATGCTCGTTCTCCTCATCATGCTGATGATCACCATCCCCCCGGTTTCGCACGCCGTAAACATCGACCTTCCGGTCAATGATCCAAATGCACCTCCACCGGATATTCCAATTGATCCTGTTATCAACAAGATCATCATTTTGCCGGATAGTTCGATCCAGTGGAATGGTACGCCGGTGACATTGCAGCAGATGGAGCAGTTTCTTGTCCAGACGACGTCAATGAATCCGGAGCCCGAACTGCAATTCCAGCCCGCACCTACCGCGCCTTATGACGTAGTAGATAAGGCATTGGTCGCAGTGAAACGTAGCGGGATCACTAGGTTCGGCTTCGTAGGAAACGAACAATATCGTGTTTTCGGCAAAGCAGCGCGCGACGGCCGGTAGTTTCGGCTTTCAAATCAAATCGACATTTGGGAAAGGCGATCCGTTCGGGTCGCCTTTCTTTTTGGCGCGTGGGTAAGCAGAACAGGCTAGCGCCCCAGTTTCATCGCTTCTCGCGCGAGAGCCGGGTCATCAAAATCGCCGCGCGCTTCGCCTGCCGTTTGATGCTGTCTAGGTCCACGGTCTCACCGGGAGCGTGGTCGCCGCGGCTGAACGTGCCCAGTCCGGCAAGCCCGTCCACGTCATTGGCGACAAAACTGATATCCCCTGCGCCTCGTTTTAGTGGATCCAGCGCAGGCATCTCCGCAAGCCCCATATCGCGGTTGACTGCGTTCAGTCTGGCCAGCAATTTTGCGTTGCCTTCGGTCGGCGCCATTGCAGGATAGGCACCGGGCTCGAAAGTGATCTTTGCGGACGTCAGCGGTGCAGACTTGACGATGATATCCTGCATCTTTGCTTTTACACGCGCCGTCTGCGTCTCTGACAACGTGCGGAAATCACCGCGGGCTATGGCGATACCTGGAATGATATTGGTCTTGCCCGCTGCGGTCGCGCGGATGCCGCTGGTGTCAAGCGCCGCTTCCTGACCGGCTGCGATGATACCGACGTTGAACGTCAGGTTCGGCTCAGGCAATTCGGTACGGAAACGGTGGAGAATGCGCGCGAGTTCAAACACGGCACCGTCGCCATAGCTTTCGCTGAAGATCAGCGAGCTGTGACCCGTTTTGCCACTTACTTCGAGTTTGAAGCTGTTCGACGAACGCCGCGCGACCGACCCCATGTCGCGTCCCTCGTCGATAACAAGGCCTTCGAAGTCGAGCGCCACGTCGGCGATTTTACCAGCCGCGATGAGTGGAGCGCGTGTAATCTCGATTGGATCGCCAGAATCCTCCTCGTCTCCTGTCATATGAATTTCAATATTGGCGTCTTTCAATGTACCGGCGGCCTTCATTGCGCGCAGGGCTGCGACGATCACGACCATTCCCCCCTTATCGTCGCCGGCGCCAGGGCCTGCCGCTTCATCTTTGCCACCGACCTTATTTCGGTTGAATTTCTGGAACGGAGAATCCGGCTCAAACACCGTATCGAGATGTGCGATCAGCAGCAGCTTCTTGGTGCCCTTTTTTCCCGGCTTGGCGGCGACCAGATGCCCGGACCGTTTCGCCTTCGCCATGTCTATCCATTCGACCCTGAACCCCAGCGGTTCGAGCTCGGCGCGCATCATGTCTGATACGGCTTTTACACCATCGAAATTCATGGTTCCCGAATTCTGGTTCACCAACCTTTCGAGAAGTGCCACCGACCGTTCATATTCCGCATCGACGGTTGCGACCATTTTTGTCTCATGCTGTGATAGCTGAGCAAATAGCGGAGCCGGGGCACCGATCGAGCAGATAAGGGCAAGACCGATTGTATGAATCTTCATCTGGAATCCTCGCGTCGGGAAATTGTGAACTGCTCCAACCATAACCGTCGGCGACAAAGCTTCAATGCGGGAATGAAAATGTGCTGATGACCGCCGCGCACAGCTAGCGCCAAAGCGGAACATTAGTGCGGTGAAGTGATTATCACCGCAGAGAAGGTCTTTAACAAAAAGAGAAAATCCATGAAAAGTAGTTTGTTTACGGTGGGCATCGCGCTCGCCATCCTCACACCTTCGGTCGCAATGGCACAGGACGACGGTTGCCGCCGTGACAGCTCGGGCCGTATCATCGGTACTGTGGCTGGCGCCGGTGCGGGCGGACTGCTCGGCAATGTGATCGCAGGGCGTGGCGACAAAACCGAAGGTACAATCATCGGTGGCATCATCGGCGCTGTTATTGGCAACCAGGTGACCAAATCGGACCGTGGCGATTGCCGCAGCGCTTATGGCTATTACGACCAGAACGGCCGTTGGCATGCAACCGGCGTCAGCACCAACGATGCACGCGGCTATTATGACCGCGACGGCCGCTGGGTAGATGGCCAGCCAAATGGCTATTATGACAATGGTCGCTGGGTAGCGACGAACGGCAACAGTGACGGTAACGGCTATATTGACCGTGATGGCCACTGGGTGCCAGCTGCGTCTGCCGGATATTACGACAGCAACAATCGCTGGGTCGGCGGCACCGCCACTGGCTATTATGATACCAACGGCCGCTGGGTGGCAGGACCGGTCCGTGGTCGTTACGATTCGCGCGGTCGCTGGATTGCAGGCGACTCCGGCTATTCCAGCGAAGCCAATGATAACTGGAACTCGGTCGAACAGCCCGGCTATTATGACACAAACGGTCGCTGGCGTGCGGGCAAGGCCTATGGCTATTACGACTCGCGCGGTCGCTGGGTTGCGACCCGTGACGGCAATTATGGTAACAATACCGACTATCGCCCCGGCGATGGTAGTTATGACATGAACCAGATGCCAACAGATATCTCGACCCGGATCAGCTGGTTGCGCGAATATGTCCGTTCGGGCGTACAAGCCCGTCGTATCAATCGCAGCGATGCTCAATATGCACGCAGCGAACTGAAAGCGATTGAAGCCCAGAACCGGACGTTCAACCGCGACGGTCGCTTCACCCAGCGTGAGGAAAACACCGTTACGCGTCGTCTGGATCGACTGACGACGCGGCTTGATCGCGAATGGCGCCAAGCGCGCGCTAACTAAATTGCGTGTCACGTAATGAGAGAGGCCCGGCGGCGCAAAACCGCCGGGCCTTTTTTTGCAGAGCTGGGAAGAAATCGCCCTTAGCTTCAAAAACTTCATACAGTAGATGTGAAAGGCATTTCACCAAAAATGTGACCGGGAACCCGGCGCTGACTGAGCCACCGACCTCAATGGAATTGCGTAGATTTCTGTGTATCGTTGTCGGAGCGGTTTGCTTTGTGTCAAAAAGGGGGCTGCACGCTGCGACGCGCAGCCCCAGGGAGGTCGGCGATGTCATACCGACCCCGGGTCGCCTCGTAATTCCGAATTTATTCAGCCGAACGTGCTGCCAGCCGGTGATTGTTAATGCGCTGCTGTGCGACGGCCCATGCCTTGCTGTGGGTGGCCTTAACGCATTGCCGCACCTTGGAGTACGGAATGATTGGAACTCCATTCACGCTACAAACCGTTTTCGCCGCTCGACGGATACGTAGATCGAGTGCTGTTCGACCCTGCTCATTGGCAAGATTTAGGTCGCCATAACGTACTATTTTCGACTGAACCGTTTCTTGCGCTGAGGCATCGGCCGGACCGGCGAAGATGATTGCTACACTTCCGAAGGTGAGGCTGGCCATGACTGTTGCGATCATCAGGGTTGCCGACTTGCCCAGCGTTCTGGCATGCTTTTTTCGGTGATAGAACATTTCGATATTCCTTATTTACTTCATGGGGGATGACGGTTCGGCGCGACCCGTTCTGCTATCCCGACCGTGACTTTGTTATTGCCGACGTTTCCAGCTAAGTCCTGTTGCGCTTCTGGAATATTGCTGGATTCGCCGTTTCACTGTATGCTCCGGCTGAAGAGGGCGTAAATCACCGGTTTTAAGCGGTTTTGCGTCAGGTTGTACTAGCCGCAGAAGACGGGAAACTTCTGAGAAACTTGTGAGGCGGGGCAAGGAGGGGTGACGGAACAGGCGTCTACCCACGGATGTTGGTGCGACTTGGTCATGTCTGACAGATATCTAAACAGCGGAGCAATCCGGCTCGATAGGATCGATGAGCGCGTATGGCTGGCAAACGAGCCGCGCCATGTAAATGGCAAGGCTTACCAGCTTTTACAAATGCTGATGCAGCGTCCGCAGGTGTTGGTCACAAAGGAGGAGATTTTTGATTCCGTGTGGAGCGGCCTCGCCGTATCCGAGTCAGTTCTCACCACCGCGATCAAGGAATTGCGCCAAGCGCTGGGAGACGATGCACGCCGGCCGAAACTGATTGAGACCGTTCACCGTCGGGGCTATCGTTTTATGGTTCCTGTAACAGCGAGCGATGAGGTGCATACCGCTGAACTGCCAAAACAGTCAGCAAAACTCCCTGAGAAGGGATATGTTTGGCTTGTTGGCGGCTTGCTGACGATGGTGGCGGCGGCATTGGTTTGGATATTTATGCCGTCGACTCCGAATCTTCCGGTCGCAAATGCTGCCCTCGCTATCCATCCCAAATCGGTCGCTGTGCTACCCTTTCGCGATCTTTCGGCTGGCTCCGACCAGAGCTGGTTTGCCGACGGCCTGACCGAGGAAATCCAAAACCGGCTGATTCAGACTCCGGACCTGCATGTAGTGTCGAAATCCACCGCTGCAGGTTTCCGCGAACAGGAGGGCAGCTTGCCGGTAAAAGCCCGCTCGCTTGGCGTCGCTCATATTCTCGATGGGTCGGTGCGCCGTGTCGAAGGCCGCGTGCGGGTGACGGCCCAGCTTGTACGGACCAGCGATGATGCCCAGCTTTGGTCGCAAACCTATGATCGCGCGGCGAACGACGTGATCTCAATTCAAGAGGACATTGCATTTCGAATCGCGTCGGCGATGAAGACAGTGATGGAGCCAGCCAAACTGCGCGATATGGTTGAAGCGGGGACGCGATCGGTCGAAGCCTATGAGGCTTTTTTGCAAGGTATTGCAGCGGACCAGCAAAGCATTGTTACCGGTGGGCGCGACCAGGCGTGGGCAGCTGCCGAAGCCTATGAACGGGCGCGTCGTTTCGATCCCGGATTTGCCGAAGCACAGTGGCGGGCAGCACAGAAATGGTTCGGCAAGGAAACGCGAATCAACGGCTCGATCAGCGGTCAAGGCTTCGACGAAACCGAACGAATAAAGCAATATATGAAACGAGTTGATCTGGCCATCGCGGGTAGCACCGATGCCACGCAGCGACTGAAATACCGTGCGGCGAAAGCAGTCATGCAAATGCGCCTGCGTGAGGCGCATGAGCTGATGGTGAATTATCTTCAAGTTCGTCCGCGGGATATCGACGCTTGGGAGGATATGGCCGAGTACGCCGCCTATGCAAATGAGCATGAATGGCTGGTGCGGGCAGGCGAGCGCATCCACGCATTGTCACTGGAGGTGCGCGAACCCAGATCGCGGGCGATTACCATAGCAGTGATGGCGATGCAGCCGGAGATCGCAGTCGCACGTGGCCGCCAGCAAATGGCCTTGCGACCTTCGAACGTCATGATGAAATATCAGGGGCATAGGGCGTTGATCTGGGCACGTCGCAATGAGGAAGCCCGACAATTGTTAGGCGCCATCGTTGAATCTGATTTACCAGCGATCAACAAGGGCCTTGCCGAGCTTCGGCAGGCGTGTGGGGAGAAGGACTTGGCGCGCGCCGTCAGCGTGCAGTCGCGCATACTTTCGGCTGGAGCCGACCTTAGTGATCGATGGCAAATCCGCCAGATTATGGGCGAAAATGCGAAAGCGGTCGAAACCCTCCAGCCGCTTGATCGCGAAGGACGGTTACAGACGTTGCTTCAGTTCATGATTAATCCGACTTTCGAAAGCTCGGCCTATCCCAATCTCCGCTCCGCAATGGCACGTGACGGCGTGGTCCGTTGGAAAGTCTGGTCGATGCCAGGAGCGTGTCGGCGGTTGCCGTTGTGATCAACAAAAAAAGGCCCGGCGATCCCCCAACCGCCGGGCCTTCAACTACTGATCCGATGCGTGGGATCAGTAGCTGTAATACATGTCGAACTCGACCGGCGAAGGCGTCATTTCCCAACGCGCAACGTCTTCCATCTTGAGGTCGATATAGGCATCAATCTGGTCCTTGGTGAACACGTCACCCTTGAGCAGATAGTCGTGATCGGCGGCGAGGCATTCGAGGGCTTCGCGCAACGAACCGCAGACGGTCGGAACCTCGGCGAGTTCTGCTGGTGGCAGGTCGTAGAGATTCTTGTCCATCGCTTCGCCGGGGTGGATCTTGTTCTGGATGCCGTCGAGGCCAGCCATGAACAGTGCCGCGTAGCACAGATACGGGTTGGCCATCGCGTCGGGGAAGCGGACTTCCACGCGCTTGGCTTTCGCGCCTGCACCATATGGGATTCGGCACGATGCCGAGCGGTTGCGTGCCGAGTAAGCCAGCAACACGGGAGCTTCATAACCGGGTACCAAACGCTTGTAGCTGTTGGTGGTCGGGTTGGTGAAGGCGTTCACTGACTTGGCATGTTTGATGATGCCGCCGATGAAATAGAGGCACATGTCGGAAAGGCCTGCATAGCCGTCGCCGGCGAACAAAGGCGTCTTGCCCTGCCAAATGGAAAGATGCGTGTGCATGCCGGAGCCGTTATCTTCCTTGATCGGCTTGGGCATGAAGGTCGCGGTTTTGCCATAGGCATGGGCGACCTGGTGCACGACATATTTGTAGATCTGCATGCGGTCGGCGGTTTGGGTCAGCGTGCCGAAGGTCAGGCCCAATTCGTGCTGGGCTGCTGCAACTTCATGGTGATGCTTGTCGCACGGCAGGCCCATTTCGAGCATGGTCGAGACCATCTCGCCGCGAATATCCATGCAGCTGTCGACCGGCGCGACGGGGAAATAGCCGCCCTTGGCGCGCGGGCGGTGGCCCATGTTACCAGCGTCATATTTGGTGCCGGTGTTGGTCGGCAGCTCGATATCGTCGATCTTGTAGTAAGACGTGTTGTAGCTGTTTTCGAAGCGGACATCGTCGAACATGAAAAATTCGGCTTCGGGGCCGATGTAGATGGTGTCGCCGATGCCGGTAGTCTTCAGATAGGCTTCGGCGCGCTTCGCGGTCGAGCGCGGATCGCGGCTGTAGAGTTCGCCGGTTGATGGCTCGACGATGTCGCAGAAAATGACGAGCATTGGCGTGGCGCTGAACGGATCGACATAAACGGCTTCAAGGTCGGGCTTCAGGATCATGTCGGATTCGTTGATGGCCTTCCAGCCTTCAATCGACGAGCCGTCGAACATTAGGCCGTCTTCCAGCTCGTCTTCGCCGATGACGCCCGAGCACATGGTCAGATGCTGCCACTTGCCCTTGGGGTCGGTGAAGCGAACATCGACCCACTCGATTTCCTCGTCCTTGATACGCTTGATGATGTCCTTCGCGGTAACGCCCATGTTGCTTTCCTTCTTTGACTTGTCTTTTTTCGATTGCTTGGATTTAGACGGCATCGTTGTCACGCTCGCCGGTGCGGATGCGCAGTGCGGTTTCAACGGGGATGACGAAAATCTTGCCGTCGCCAATGCGGCCGGTTTGGGCGGCGGCGGCGATGGCTTCGACTACGCGCTCGGCAAGGCCGTCTTCCACCACGACCTCAAGCTTTACCTTGGGGAGGAAGTCGACGACATATTCGGCGCCGCGATACAGCTCTGTATGGCCCTTCTGGCGGCCAAAGCCCTTGGCTTCGGTAACGGTGATGCCCGACACGCCGACTTCGTGCAGCGCCTCTTTAACTTCGTCGAGTTTGAACGGCTTGATGATCGCTTCGATCTTTTTCATGGTCTTCCCCTAGATGACGCGTGAGGCAGATGCTCCGCGCGCGCGGATTATGGATTAGGCTTATCAAGTATCGTGCCAGTTCAAGGCCGCGGTTTTGCGTGATTTACGATTCAATTCAGGCGTTTGCACTGCCTAAATTTTAGGCAGCTGTGCGATTCATGGGCAGCATTGAATTATTTCGCTGCTTTCTTCGCCCCTCCGCCCAGCGTCGCATCATTCGCCTTGGCATAATGCGCTCGGCTGATGACATAGGCGCGCATCTGCTCAGCCTCTTGCGGGCTGAGTACGCTGGCAAAACTGACCATGCCATTGCCTTTGAGGACACCGTCGATGACCACCGATTTCCATGTGTCTGCATCGGCTATGCTCGCAGATTTGCGCAAATCAGGAAGCACGCCATTGCCCACAGCGCCGGGGCCGTGGCAGACGAGGCAATAGCGCTGGAAGTTCGACTGGCCAGCCGCGATATCGGTTGGCGTGCCAATCTGTGTCGGTGGCTCCCACACATAAGCTGGTGCTTCGGGTAGTGCGGGCAGGGTGACCTTCCCTCCAAGTTTCAGCACGATAAGACGCGGGATATTTGGCACCGCTGCGCTTGTGCTTCCGGCGTAACCGGAAACCAGTGGAAACGCGCCGCCTTTGCTCGTGAGAAACGCCACATATTGTTCGCCATCGACAGTGTAGGTCGATGCGCCCGAGAGAACGCCGGACTGCACGTTGAGGTTGTACAACTGCTTGCCACTATCAGCCGCGTAGGCGCGGAATTCGCCCATCGCGGTGCCCTGGAATACCAGATTGCCTGCGGTGGTCATTGTCCCACCATTCCATGATGCAGGGTGATCGATCGTCCATTTCGCCTTGCCGGTTTTAGGATCGAAGGCCACCAACTTGCCTTTGGTCGCGGCCTTCACCGCTTTGACGAAATTGATGTCATCAGGCAGATCAGCTGTTGCCATTGCTCCGCCGACGTTAAAACCAAGCGGCTTGCGTTCCTGCTCGTTTGGCGCAACCGGCGGCAAATAGGCGCCGCCGATGTAGAGCGCGGGGATATAGACCAGCCCAGTCGCCGGGTTATAGCTCATCGGGTGCCAGTTATGCGCGCCGAGTGCCGACGGGTTGGCCATATAAAGCTTGCCGGTCTTCTCATAGCGCGCTTCGGGCTTCTCGATGGGGCGGCCGGTTTTCATGTCGTAGCCAGATGCCCAAGTGATGCCGTCTATGAACGGATTGGCCGACAACATTTTGCCGCTGACTCGGTCTAGGGTGAAGAAAAAGCCGTTTTTCGGGGCGTGGTACAGTACTTTTACATCCTTCCCGTCGCGTTGTTCGGTCGCAAGGATAATCGGCTGCGTTGCGGTATAATCCCACGTCTCGGCAGGCGTTTCCTGATAGTGCCAGACATATTCGCCGGTGTCTGGTTTCAGCGCGACGATCGAGGACAGGAACAGATTGTCGCCTTCGCCGTTCGATCGGATGCCGTGATTCCAAGGGTTGCCGTTGCCGACGCCGAGATAAAGTTGGTCGAGTTCGGCGTCATAGACAATCGCGTCCCACACCGTCCCGCCGCCACCGCTTTCGCGCCAGTCGCCCTTTTTGGGCTTCGCGCTCCAAGTGCTGGTCGCTGCGGTTTTCAGTATCTCGTCGCTCGCTGCACCGTCGGGTTCACCTTTGGGGTTGGGTGTGGTGTAGAACCGCCATGCCTGTTTGCCCGTCGCGGCGTCATAAGCGGTGACATAGCCGCGCGCACCGAATTCCGCTCCGCCAAAGCCGATGACTACCTTGTCTTTGACGACGCGCGGAACGCCGGTTATTGTGCCGTTGGATTCAAGGTCGAGAGTCTGCGCGCTCCAGAGCTGCTTGCCAGTAGCAGCATCGAGCGAAATCAGGCGGCCGTCGATGGTGCCGACAAAGATGCTGCCCTTCCAGAAGGCGACACCGCGGTTGACGACGTCGCAGCAGGCCTTGACCCCGCGCGCCTTGTCGACTTCGGGATCGAAGCTCCAGAGTGGCTTGCCGGTCTTGGCATCATATGCGAACACTTTGGACCATGCCGAAGAGATGAACATCTTGCCGTCGACAACCACAGGTGTGGCTTCCTGTCCGCGCGGGTCGGGGAGGTCTGCGAACCATGCGATGCCCAAGTCTTTGACGTTGTCGGCATTAATCTGCGTGAGTGGGCTATGGCGCTGCTCGTCATAGCTGAAGCCGGTCATCGCCCAGTTAGAGCCATCGCCGCCGGTTTTAAGATAGTCGCCGTTAATCGCGGCAAAGGCTGGAACCTCGCTCGGGCTGGCCGTTTTCTGGCATGAACCCAACGATAATGTCGCAACTGCGGCAACCGCGACCAGCCAAAGCTTTTGAATCATAATGCTCTCTCCCGGTGGAGAGGCTATGCTGATCGCGTTACTGCGTAAAGCGCGAATTTAATCGGCGGATTAAACTGCGTTTTTGAGCGCGGCTTCCAGGTGGCTTGCGGCGTTGTCATAGATGCGCTCACGCAGGTTGGCGAGAATTGGCGCTGGCGCAGTTGCGGGCGTGCCGCCAGCAAAAGGCGGGGCGGGGTCATATTCGAGCGCGAGCTGAATACTGCGCGCGGTATCCTCTCCCGAAATCATCGCGACGAGTTCAAGCGCGAAATCGATGCCCGATGTCACGCCGCCTGCGGTGAGCAGGTTCCCGTCGCGAACCACGCGCGCAGCCTCGTGTGTTGCACCGACAAGCGGCAGCAAGTGGGTGTAGCCCCAATGGCAGGTGGCACGCTTGCCTTTTAGCAGACCAGCTACGCCAAGAATGAACGCGCCGGTGCAAACGCTGGTGATCCATTTTGCGCTTATTGCCTGGTTGCGCACAAAATCGACGATAGCCGCGTCGGCAATCGCCTCTCGGACGCCGTGACCACCCGGAACACAGATAATGTCTGCCTGCAGGCAATCGGCAAAGCTGGTGGTGGGAAGGACCGAAAAGCCGCAGTCGGTGGTGACCGGCTTGCCGTCGTGGGACGCCACGGATATTTTCGCGCCGGGCATCCGCGACAGAAATTGCACCGGCCCCGCAAAATCCAGCTGGGTCACATTATCAAAAAGGACGAAAACGATGTTCATCCAAACTGGTTAGCCGCGCTCAATAACAAAAGAAAGGGCCGCCGGATTTCTCCGACGGCCCAGCTTTACATGGTCACGTTCCGGGAGGATGAAACGTTACCAGTAAAAACCACGATAGGCTTGAATGACGCGGCCGGTGCGGGTGTTGACCAGCAGCACGTCGTTATAGTGACGCACATAGGTCTGGTAACGGCCCGGCTGCGGCAGGCGGTAGTTCGAATAGTTCGTTACGCGGTAGCGTGGTGCATAATAGCTGGCACCAATGCTTACGCCTGAATTGAAAGTCCGATAACGGAATGGTGCGTTAAATCGCGTGCCGCGGAAAGCGTTGCGGTTTTGCTGCTTGTACGAACGCCAATCGCGGCGATCCTCACGCAGTTCCTGCTTGGCTTCACGCACATCGCGGCGTTCTTCACGCACATCGCGGGCGTCACCATAACGCTTGGCGTCTTTCAAATCACGCTTCTGTTCGCGCACTTCCTGACGGTCACGTTGCAACTCGCGTGTTTGCGCCTGTGCTGCCATGGGGGATAGGGTGGCGGCGACAGCTGCGACTGTTATCAAAAATCTCTTATTCATGGTCTGTCTCCTTATGGGGTAACAAACACATATCTGCGTCTGTTGTTCCCTTTTTAGGAGGCAGTCCTTGAACGTGCGGAAAACAAGCCGTTCAGAAACAAGACATTAGTGTCGCAATTTGTATCAGACACCGGCGGTCAAAGTTGGATACGCCAGGTACCCGATACTCCGACCACCGGTTCATACATTTATTTCTTGGCAGGCGTCACCGTCACAGTTGCGCCGTCGGGGCCAGTGGATGTAAAGCTTCCGTCAGCCGCAGGCGTAGTAGATGTCCAGCAAGCCTCGGCCTCGTCACCCTCGGGATCGAAACAATCCTTGCTATCCTTGCGCGCGTATTTGCCTTTCATCTCTTTGCCGTCAGGCCCGGTATCGACATAGGTGCCATCGGCATTGATGCTCGTTTTGGCCATCTTTCCGTCGGCCATCTTGACGTCATAGTCGCCGACGGGCGATGCCGAGTCGGCGGCAGCAGTTGCCGTAGCTTCGACCGGTGCGGCCTCGGCTTCGGCTGCTTTTTCAGTCTGTTGCGAGCACGCTGCCAACGCGGATAGCGCGGCAATCATCATCAGTTTTTTCATCATAACTCTCCCTCTTGCCGCGACCCGGGGAGAGGCTATGCCGACGAACCGGCTATGGCAATGTCAATGTGAAACGTCGACTTACACCAACTCGACCGCCAAGGCCGTGCCTTCACCGCCGCCGATGCAAAGGCTGGCAACGCCCTTTGTCTTGCCATGGCGTTTGAGCGCGGCAATCAGCGTCGTGACGATGCGCGCACCCGATGCACCGATGGGATGACCCAGCGCCGTTGCTCCGCCATGAACGTTGATCTTGTCATGCGGAATGCCGAGATCGTGCATCGCAAACATCGCGACACAGGCAAAGGCTTCGTTGACTTCGAACAGGTCAACGTCGCCGACGGACCAGCCAGCTTTAGCCAGGCATTTTGTAATAGCGCCGACTGGAGCAGTCGTGAACGCCGATGGCTCCTGCGCGTGTGCTGCATGCGCAACGATACGCGCGACTGGCTTTAACCCCTTGGCATCCGCAACGGACTGGCGCGTGAGGACAAGCGCGGCTGCTCCGTCCGAAATCGAACTGCTGGTAGCGGCGGTAATCGTGCCGTCCTTGGCAAAAGCGGGACGCAGGCCTGGTATCTTGTCGGGCATGCCTTTGCCGGGTTGTTCGTCGGTATCTACCACCACATCGCCCTTGCGGGTTACGACCGTGACCGCGACAATCTCGTCCTTGAACGCGCCTTCGGCAATGGCGGCTTGGCTGCGGCGAAGCGACTCAATGGCGTAATTGTCCTGAGCCTCGCGAGTCAGCTGATATTCGTTGGCGGTGTCCTGCGCAAAGGTGCCCATCGCCCGCCCTGCCTCATATGCGTCTTCGAGCCCGTCCAAGAACATATGGTCATAAGCGGTATCATGCCCGATGCGCGCACCGCTGCGATGCTTTTTCAACAGATATGGCGCATTGGTCATGCTCTCCATTCCGCCAGCGATGACATAATCAACCGAACCTGCAGCAAGCGCCTCGCTGCCCATGATAACTGTCTGCATACCAGAGCCGCACACCTTGTTGACCGTGGTGGCCTGAACCGATTTGGGCAGGCCAGCCTTGATGGCGGTCTGACGGGCAGGGGCTTGTCCCAAGCCAGCGGGAAGCACACAGCCCATATAAATCCGCTCGATATCCGCGCCATCGACGCCGGAGCGTTCGACTGCTGCCTTTACCGCAGTTGCGCCAAGCTCGGTCGCCGAAACCTCGGCAAGCGCACCTTGCATGCCGCCCATTGGCGTACGCGCGTAGGACAGGATGACGACAGGATCGGTGTTGCTCATGGATGAGTCCTTCATGTGGGAATGCCCGGCTTATAGTGCCACGCAGCTTCGCTGACAAATGTGAATTCGTATGGCTAGGGTGTCAGAACAATTCCCTGAGTTCGCGTTTCAGGATTTTGCCATTGGCATTACGCGGCAGAGTGCCAGTGGTGAAGACGATTCTGACCGGCACCTTGAACTTAGCCAGGCGCTCGCCAACCCATGCGCGCAGTTCCTCTTCGGTTGCGGTCATGCCGGGGGCGAGGTGGACAACTGCTGCGGGTTCTTCGCCCAGCGTCGGGTGCGCGATGCCGACGAGCGCCGCATCGGTGACGGCAGGATGTTCGTAGAGGATATTTTCGACCTCGGACGAATAGATATTTTCACCACCGCGAATGATCATGTCCTTGGCGCGGTCGACGATGAAGCAGAAACCTTCCTCGTCGAGCTTCGCCAGATCGCCGGTGCGGACCCATCCGTCGACAAAGGTTTCTGCTGTCGCCTCGGGCCGGTTCCAATAGCCTTTGACGATTTGCGGACCGCGCGCCCACAATTCGCCAACCTCGCCAACGGGCAGTTCGGTCTTGCCGTCTTCGGACATAATCTTGAGGTCCGAAACCGGAACGGGCGGACCGCAGCTATCCGGCCGGTTGAGATAATCTTCCGATGTGTGCGAGGTTACCGTCGCCATCGTCTCTGTCATGCCCCAGCCATTGCCGGGATAAGCACCGAAAATCTCGTAAATCTTGGCTACCAGCTCGGGTGCTGACGGCGCGCCGCCATAGCTGATCGAGTCGATTGAGCTCAGGTCATATTTCGCGCGGTCCGGGTGCTCAATCAGTTGCCATGCGATGAACGGCACACCGCCGGTGGCATTAATCTTTTCGCGCTCGATAATTTCGAAGGCCTTTACGGTATCCCATTTGTGCATGAAGACGATTTTATGCCCTGCCTGAATGGTGGGGATCATCGAGGCCGAACAGGCTGTCACGTGAAACATGGGCACGACGACGAGGCCTGCCCTTATGGTGGGCTCGGGCAACGGAGCGCCACGCCGCAATATCGTCGCTGCGCCGGAATATGCAGTGGTAAGGCCGTTGGTCAGCAAATTGCGGTGCGAACCCAGTGCGCCTTTCGGTTTGCCGGTGGTGCCGCTTGTGTAGAAGATTGTAACCGCGTCATCGGGGTGGATGGCAACATCTGGCAGGGGCCGATCGGGCAGGCCGGCGTAGTCTTTCGGGTTGCCGATGACGTGTTCAAGCGCGCGGGCTGGCTCCGCCAGCGTTGTGCTCCCACCGCGTGTGACCAGAACATGTTGGAGATCGGGCATTTCGGCTTTGAGCGGCGCCATCCGTTCCCAGCGCTCGGCGTCGCATATCAGCACTGTCGCGCCGGAATCGGCCATGCCGAAGGCGAGCTCTTCGCCCGTCCACCAAGCGTTGAGCGGGACGACAATCGCGCCGATGACAGCCCCGGCAAAGAACGCCCCGGGCCATTCGGGCAGGTTCCGCATGGCAAGTGCGACGCGGTCGCCTTTACGGACGCCCATTTCCTGCAGTGTTGCGCCAAGCGTTGCGACGGCCTTGTACCAAGCGGAATATGTAACGCGTTCATCGTCGAACACTACGAACTCGCGCTCGCCAAAAGCTTTGGTACTTTCGGCGAGTGCGGCCAGGTTGGGCAGGGCATTCTTCCAGACCCGTGTCGGGATGCCTTCAATGGTGACTGTTTCCATCTCGAACGGCATGCCGGGGGCGCACAAGGCAGCCTTCACCTGCTCGCGTGTCATTGCAGGCCAGCCCGCAGGTGGCGTCCAACTTTTTCCGGACTCGATCATGGTCTCTCCAATATTTTCACGTCGTTGCGTGCGCTTGTCGGAAACGTCGTTACGCCAAAATGGTTTTCATTTGCAACGCTTCGCGCTAGCAATTCATCGAGCGATTAAATTGGAGAGTGAAAATGTCTGCAAATATGCAATCCGTGCTGCAAAAGCAGCGTGCCGCGTTTACCGCAGCATTGCCCGAACCGATGTCGGTACGCCGCGACCGGATGGATCGCGCGATTGCGTTGCTGATTGATCATGCCGAGGACTTCGCCAAGGCCGTCTCCGCTGATTTCGGTCATCGCAGCCGCGAACAGACATTGATGACCGACATCATGCCCTCGGTCAGCGCGATGAAGCATGCAAAAAAGCATTTCGAGGCATGGGCCAAGGGTGAGAAGCGCAAGCCGACCTTTCCGCTCGGGCTTTTAGGCGCGAAAGCCGACGTTGTTTATCAGCCTAAAGGCGTGGTGGGCGTTGTTGCACCGTGGAACTTCCCCGTCGGCATGGTGATGGTGCCGATGGCAGGCATCCTGGCCGCAGGTAACCGGGCGATGATTAAGCCGTCGGAGTTTACCGAGCGGGTGTCGGCTTTGTTCGAGGAAGTCGTGCCCAAATATTTTGCCGAAGAGGAAATGGCAGTGTTCACCGGCGATGCCGAGGTTGGCATGGCGTTTTCCAAGCTGGCATTCGACCATATGATTTTCACCGGTGCAACCGGCGTTGGCCGCCACATCATGCGCGCCGCTGCGGACAATCTGGTTCCAGTAACGCTTGAACTTGGCGGCAAGTCGCCGACAATTGTCGGACGAAGCGCTGATAAGAAGAAAGCGGGCGAACGCATTGCCTTGGGCAAGATGATGAACGCCGGACAAATCTGCCTTGCGCCCGATTATCTAATGGTGCCATCCGATCAGGAAAGCGACGTCATTGAAGCCGTCAAGGCAGGCGTAACGGCCCAATATCCAAAGCTGCTGCACAATGATGATTACACCTCGGTGGTGAACGGCCGCAATTATGAGCGGCTGCAGGGCTATCTCGCCGATGCGCGCGAAAAGGGTGCAGAGCTCATTGAGGTCAATCCGGCGGGTGAGGATTTTGCCGGCTCCAACGGCAATAAAATGCCGTTGACCATTGTCCGCAATGTGACCGACGATATGAAGGTGATGCAGGAGGAAATTTTTGGCCCGATCCTTCCTGTAATGACCTATTCGTCGATGGACGAAGCCATCGATTATGTGAACGCGCACGACCGGCCATTGGGGCTTTATTATTTCGGGTCGGACAAAGCGGAAGAAAAGCGCGTGCTGTCGCGCACGATTTCGGGCGGGGTGACTGTCAACGACGTCATCTTCCATAACGCCATGGAAGACCTGCCATTTGGCGGCGTAGGCCCATCCGGCATGGGCAATTATCATGGCGCTGACGGATTCAAGACATTCAGCCACATGCGCGCGGTCTATCGCCAGACGGGCATCGATGTCGCAGGGATTGGCGGGTTCAAGGCACCTTATGGCAAGGCGACGGCCAAGACACTCGCCAAGGAACTGAAGAAATAAGGATGCGCTTGCATCCCGGCGGAGGCTCGGTTAGAGGAGCCTCCGCTTCGAAGGGTTCGCCCTAAGTTGCTGTGCCCCAGTGGTGGAATTGGTAGACGCGCTGGACTCAAAATCCTGTTCCGAAAGGAGTGCCCGTTCGAGTCGGGCCTGGGGCACCACATTGGCTTTGCTCATAAGAGCCGCAGGCATTTTTGTTGGCAGACTAAAGTCTGCGGGCGGGCACCACATAGTTTCATATGCAACCAAAATCGGTTGTTTATGCCAGAGGGCCTGCTACATGCCGTAGCGTCAGATGGCCCAGACTTTCAGCATCACGGATTTGTTCACCATCGGTATCGGGCCATCAAGTTCGCATACCGTAGGCCCGATGCGCGCGGCGCGCGATTTTGCCGAGCGGGCGTT
>JBGSVG010000120.1:0-4347 GCA_041753095.1 Sphingorhabdus sp.
CAATACGCCTGCATCCCAGATAAGGCCGTCCTGCTGATACGCGACCAGTCGCGGTGAATTGGGGTCGGTGACCAGACGGCCACCGCTGCCGACGACGGGGTCGCCATTGACGTCGCGTAACGCGTCGCGTTCGCTAATCTCGATATCCTCATAGCCGACACCGCCCACAAATGCGAGCGTTGGAGTAACCGGTACGGTGACATCGGCGCGGGCATATTTTCCATCAAAGCGGCTATCGAGCTGGCCTGCATCTTCACGTTCCCAACTGCCACTTACCGCCCAGCCAAATGGCAACGCGCCCGGCTGCATGCCGACCGACGCGGTTGCCAGCTGGCTCACGCTGTCGTCGAACTGGTCGAAGCGTTGCTGTCCGGCCGGCAGGACGACGGTGTCCTTGCTCTCCACCTTGGTGTAGCCAGCCCGGTAGGCGGCGTTGACACTCAACGCGCCCGCTTGAGTGGCAAAGGTCGGGCCACCATAGACCGAATAAACCTGCGTGACATTGTCGGGGTTGCCTACCAAATTGCTTGGGGCTGCGCCTCGGCCATCGACGCGGGTACGGGCGGCAACGCCACCTGCCTCAAGGCTGAAATTGCGGGTCAGCGCGACGGAACCGCGAGCGAGACCAGTTACTGTGTCCTGATCTTCGACGCCGTTGTCGTAACCGACCAATCGTTCGTAGCGCAGGCTGACCTGGGCTTCGGCCCGGCGTGTTGCGATAGATGAGTCAACACCTGCGGCCAACGTCGAATAGGTCAGCACATCGCCGCCGTCCTTCAGGTCGGCAACAAGCACCTGCTGCACTTCAAGATAAGGGACGACCTCGACGCGCGGACCTTCGCGCTTGCCGCCGCGCCCCCGCTTTTTAACGGGTGCTGCCTCAACTGGTTGTGCATCTTCGGGTGAGCCGTAGCCGTCATCCATCGGCGACCAGTCGGAATCGATCTGCTGCGCCATCGCAGGCAAAGGCAATGACGCCACGCCTGCCAATAACACAAGCTTCAAGACCAGTTTGTGCATCATGATGCTCCATATCCGTAGTAATTTCCGAACTTGCGTCCGGTGGGAGAAAATTTGGTGCGATTGAGCAGCAGCTGGACATGTTCGCAGCCGCTGAGCAGGCTCAATGCATCGCGCAGCGCGCTGTCAGTAGTGACGTCGGCATGGACGACCATCAGCGTCTGCCCGACATGCAACGCCAGTACCGAAGCAGGCGAAGCGGCCAAAGCAGGCGGAGAGTCAAAAATGATAATCCGCGACGGGTCGTTGCGAGTCAGCTGATCGATGATTTCGGCGGTGCGGGCCGCTGCCAGATATTCGGTGTCCTGATTGGTCTGGCTACCCGCTGGCAGGATCGAAAGGCCTTCAATGTCGGTTTCGATTACCAGCGATTCAACATCACAGGTAGAATCGGCAAGCGCATCCATAAACCCGCGATGGGCCTCAATACCGAAAGTCGAAAGCACGCTGGGCTTGGCAAAATCGGCGTCCACCAAAAGGACGCGATTGTCCTTTTCGCTGGCCATCGACAGCGCGAGATTGATCGCGCAGTAAGTCTTACCCTCATTGGGGTTTGCCGAACACACCAATATGCGTTCACCATGCGGCACGGCGTCGACGCCCTTGCCGCCCCGCGCAGCCAGCAATAATTGACGTTTGACGATGCGGAACTCTTCCGAAAGGCCGGTCACTGGACCGTCCGGTACGATGAAATTATGCGCAGCAAGCCGTTCGCGGTTGATGGCGACAAAGTTGGAACTGGCAGGGCGCGCCGCCATTGGCTGATGGAAAGCGGGTTGAGGTGCGACGGGGGTCGGCGCAACAATGACGGGCGGCTCTTCGACTGGCGGCACGGGCGGATTGGTAGCCCCGCCGCGCAGCGCAGCGCCGAAATCATAAAGTTCGGATGCGCGTTCAAGCAGCGAGCCGGATGTTTTGATTGAGCTATGCTTGTTCATCTCATCTGCTCCCTCAAGCCGTCAATCCGCGCTGGACAAACTCAGCGACCAGCAGCAAAGCAAAGACGCCAACGAGGCCGCCCGACGCACCATAGAAAAGCTTCATCCGTTGTTTACGTTGCGCGCGTTCCTCACCCGTCAGCATCTGCGAAATCGAGCCGATGACTGGCAGTCCGCTGGCGCGCTCCAGCTTGGCTGCGGTTGGGAAGCTGGTCTGCACATGGCCAAGTGCGAAAGCGGCACCGACACCTGCACCAATCCCGGCGATCAGGACACCGGCCAGTAACAACGGACGATTGGGCGCGGCTGGAACGTTGGAGAAGGAAGGTTCCTTGACCACGCGGAACTGCACGGCGTCGGTCTGGGTTTCGACCTGCCCGCGAAGGCTGATCTGGTCGCGGTTGACCAGCAGCTTGTCATATTGCTCTTTTAGAACCTCGTAATCCCGGTTTATGCGCTGATATTCTGCGGCAACGCCCGGCTCGGCTGTCTGCTTGGCCGCAAGCTGCGCCATGTCCGACTGCAACGCATTCTTGCGCGCACTCAGCGCACTCACCGATGCTTCGCGTTCGGCGCGCATAGATTGCAGCGAGCTATAGGCCGGATTGGGCGTCCTATACCCTCCAGCGCCAGCGGATGCTCCGCCTTGCGCGCGCAGGTTTGAAATCTGGTTGCGGATTGCGACCACATCGGGGTGATTATCGGTAAAGCCGCGCGCACGCATCGAGGCCAATTCGCCTTGCGCTTGGCCCAAAGCGCTTGGCGCGCCGCTGCCACCCATCGAGGGGGTGTTTAACGTGGCCGGAGTTCCGGCAAGCTGACCGTTCAAGGCGGCGAGCGCGCTGCGCGCCTGAATGAGCTGAGAATCGATCTGGCTGAGTTCGGCGCGCGATGCTTCCATCCGTTGCGACACAGAGCCCACGCCTGGTAGCAGGCCCAGGTTCTGGGTTTCATAAGCGACTCGCTTTGCCTCGGCTGCCTGCAGCTGCTTGCCGCGCGCTTCGATTTGCGTGTTCAGGAAACGCAGCGTCTGGCTGGTTTCCTTCCTGTCTCCAGCGATATTGTCGTCCTCGGCAACGTCGATCAGTTTTTGCACAACGTCGCGCGCCAATTTGCCGCTCGGCTGCTTGACAGAGATGGAAAAGAAATCGTCCTGCTCGGGCTTCACTTCGATATTCGCGCGGAGACCTTCGATTTTGCCTGCCATTTCCGCAGGCGTGACAATCGTCGCGCCAAGATCGGTGCCACGAATGACCTTTTCAAGATTGTCCGATGATATAAGCGTCTGACCAAGCTGCTGGATGTTTTTGCGCTGATCCTGCTGTGTAATTCCCACTTGATCGGACAGCATCGATTGGGTGCGAACCTGAATTTGCGCCTTCGATTCATATTTGTTCGGGATCATCGCGACAACGAGCCAGCCCAAAAGGCATATGCCCCAAGCCACCGCGAGCGCCAGCCAGCGGCGGTTCCATACGCTGTGAACGGCTATCCGGAATTCGTCGTAGAGACTGTTCATAGCTTAGAACATGCTTTCAGGAATGATGATAACGTCGCCTGGCTGGAGCAACACATTGGCTTTGCTGTCGCCGCGTTTCAGCAAGTCGCCCAAGCGCAATGAATATTCCTTCTGCGCGCCGGTGCCCTTGTTGGACCGGATGAGCCGCGCCTTATTGCCAGCCGCATATTCGGACAGGCCGCCAACCGCGATCATTGCGTCAAGAACGGTCATGTTTGCGCGGTAAGGAATAGACGCGGGCTTCTCGGTCGCCCCGACGATGCGGACTTGCTGGGACGTGGTGCCTGCAAATTCGTTGACGATGACCGAGACAATAGGGTCGTTGATATATTGCGACAATTGCAGCTTGATATCCTGCGCCAACATCGTCGGGGTTTTGCCCACGGCTGGCATGTCAGTTATCAGCGGCGTGGTAATGCGGCCATCGGGGCGCACCTGCACTTTTGCGCCAAGCTCAGGGTTGCGCCAGACAAAAATCGTCAGCTGATCGAGCGGCCCGATCATGTAGTCTTCCCCGGGGCCTTCGCGGACCGAGACAGTCGGGGCCTGTGGCAGTTCGGGACCGCCGGCGATGGAACCGCATCCGGTCAAGGCCACAGCACTCGTACCGAGCACCAGCATCAACTTGATTTTCAACGCGTTCTTCATCACCCAGTCCTCTTTGACTGCGACGAATCAGACGGCCACGCCCCTATTGACGGACCTGCAACTGTCGCAGATTGGACTTTCCTATGGCGAAAAAGGGTGAACAGTCCGTTAGGATTAACCAATATTTCATCGCAAAATCAGCGCGGTCCTGATTTGGGACGAAATGCCAACTGTCTGTTTACGTGTAAATTTACGCAGATTGCATTTTCAAACTTGATTAAC
>JBGSVG010000121.1:0-3171 GCA_041753095.1 Sphingorhabdus sp.
GATTGCATTGGCCATCTGCTGTTCACTGACAGTCATCGTCATTCCCCAAAGATTTGCCCATAAATCGGGAAGTCAGCGACGGTCGCCGCAGACAAAGCCGTCGACCCTGCCGAGTCGCCGGTCCGCACCCTTTGCGGACCCGAGCGTCCAGCGTCAAGGGACAGGCCGTGCTTTTCATGCACATAAGCACGTTTGGTTCAGTTCTCCCTGATGGCCACCAGACGACAACGGTAACGGCGTTTGCGACCGGGGATACGCGCAAACCAAACAGTTAGTTGCTATATATTGGTGGTGCCTGAACCGAATTTGGCAATGTTGTGCTTTGCAGAACCGCACCTGAAGAGCTGCGTATTTCGATCGTTCCGCCCTGTCCCGATATATTGAAGCGCACTGTCGCAGTTCGCCCATCTGCAAGCGTTATCCGTGCGCCTGTCTGTCCTGAAATGTCTGATCGAACAGCTTGCGATACGGAACTGTCAAGGCCAATGATATGCAGAAACTCGGTTTTGCCGTCGCCCCCTACATCTGTCCAATCGACGCGGGCGGCGACCGAAGCTGGCGCATTGCCCCTTGCCCCATATTGTTCAGGATTTGCATCTCGCCACAAAGTGACGACTGGATTTGCATTCGCTGGGGCAAGTCTCGTCATGTCAAATCGGTTATTTCCGACAACCAGCGCGGTAGTGTTACCCTGAATTGATGGTGCCTTGGGGAAGTTCATCGTCCAAATCCGCCGGACATTAGCGGAGTTTCCGTGCGCGCGATCATAAACGATAAATGTCGAGGGCTTGATGAAAACAAATTCGCGCTCGGACTTGGTTACCGAAGAACCGGACGCGAACATCGGCGTTGCTTCCGCCAGCGCGTAGGTCCAGTCCGCATTATGTGCCAGCGCCTTCATATTGCACGCTTTATTGTAGGATTGTGGTACCTGCGTGCCACCAGATTCAAATCGCACCAGATTGTGATATTTCTGATCTTGTTCAATACCCGAACGCCCGTCGATATTGGCGTCGTAGGCCAGCCAGCTTCCTTTGAAGAGCACGAAGCTGCCCTGATCCTGATGTGCGTGGCTTTCGGTATATGGCCCGCACATGAAATTGGCATAAGCGGATGATGTCAACCAGCTGTCTCGTATCGAAAAGCTGCCCGTACCCGGTGCCCAATAGGCCGTCGAAAGATCAGAAAGCGGTCGTTCGGCAATCGACACCAGATCGTAAAGATAATCCGAATAGCGCATGAAATGCTGGCTCATCTGTTTCACCGAAGATTGACCGAGTAGTGTCTTCGCAACCCCTGAAATGCGCTCGTTCGGATACAGAGCCGCCAAATTCTGGAGATAGGCCCGATGATAATCGAACAGCAGCCCTTGCGAATCTCGTGAATGGTCCCCGCTCGTTTGGATACGATCCAGCGTGGGAACGATTGCATGAATCATCCACGGCATTGATGCCAGCGTGTGCGGCGTGCGGTCTGCGATACGTTCGCCGGTAGAGCGCTCCCACCAGTCGTAGATGCGCCAAAGGTTGAACATCGCCGTGCCATACCCCGTGCCCTCGCGAGAGCCGCCTCCAACAAGGTCTGCGCTAAACATAGGAACAAGCTGATTTTCGATCTTGGTAGTTCGGAAACGAGTTAGCCAATCACCGGCCATCTCGTTCTCACCCTGCGTCGCCAGCCCAAGTAACATCGTTGCTTGTAGAAACGAGTAATAATAGTTGTTTGAGGGGTTATCGACAGACCATCCAGTCCATGGAACGACCCGAGTTCCCCATTTGGCGGAGGCATGGTTCCAGACGTTCCAGACCGCTTGGTTACCGAAATTTTTCCACCGCTCACGCTGCGAGGCTGTCATGCTACCGCGACACCAATCGTAAACCATCGACAGATTGCCAATATACCCTCCAACTTCAAGGTAGCTGTCACCTGCAACAATCGGTGTGGTGTTGGCCGCTATGCGCGCCTCTTCGCTTTTGACATAATTGTCAGTCTTATCGACCGCCCATGTACAGTAAGATGCTGTGCCGGTTACCTGCCCCATCAACGCAACGTGCCACGGCTCCATGCCATAAACATTGCCGGTCGCGACTTCCTGATCGACCGATTGCTTGAAGCGCGAGGCCGACGGGGAATTGCTGGTTAGTGAGCTCTTGAGCAGGGTGATCGTAGCGCTATTCGACAAGATGATCCTTGGCGTGCCCAATGGCTGAATAACTGGCCCGCCAGGAGGTCCGGGCTGAGGTTGGGGCTGAGGTTGTGGAGGTATCGTGATTGGCGGCGCACTGCCGCTGCCTGCCCCATCGCCGCCGCATGCTGCCAAAAGCACACATCCTAAAGCGGCAAATAGCTGCGCGCTTCGAATTTTAGTTGTCCGGTGCATCACGATTCCTTGATCTGGACGCACCCCCCGATACGCGTTCAGTAGTTGGGTAAATCCAAACAACATGTTAATGAACTGGCATAGATCGGCACTTTATCCCGACCTGCCTCATGCACGATATTTAAAAGTCCAGATCCGGGAATCCGCAGGCCACCATTTGCACCGATAGCGATTTCTGCTATTCATCCTTACATTCGGGAGGCAAGTCATGGCAGCACAACGACTTATTGTCGCAATCGGTCGCGTAGAGCGCGCCTTATCGAGACTGGAGCGACTGCCAGATACGCTGGTGCCTGCGGCTGACAACGAAGTCGCGGCCCGTCATGAAATGCTGAAAGCCGAAACACGCGAAGCAATTAAGGCGATAGACGATATTTTGGGTGGAGGCGCATAATGGCAGATGTACGTCTATCCATCGCTGGTCGCGAATATATCGTTACGTGCAAAGATGGCGAGGAATTGCGCTTGCAGGCTCTGGGCGCGATGGTCGATGAGAAGGCGCGTGAGGCGGGCGGCTCCTCTGGTGGACTCAACGAGAGCCGTCTGTTGCTTTTTTCTGCATTGCTATTGGCAGACAAGTTGCACGATGGAAGTACGGGCATCGGCGGCGCTCCAGTGTCGCAGTCTGACGACTCTACTGTCACACAAGCCGCTGAAACATTGGAAAGACTGGCTGATCGCCTCGAAACTCTGGCGCTAAGGCTTGAGAATTAACTCATAGACGCTATATTGCAATTGGCGGGACTGCCCGGCACGAACTGATGAGAACATCCCTGAGGCGATTATTTATC
>JBGSVG010000122.1:0-2968 GCA_041753095.1 Sphingorhabdus sp.
AAAGCTGTTGCTGCAGGGCGGCGCAATCCATCTCGCCGGTGAAGTAAAGGCACGCGGTCAGGCGCGCCGGGCGCGTTCGGACTGGATGAAGATCGAGCAGCAACGCGGGATTTCGGTAACCAGTTCGGTGATGACCTTTGCAAAAGACGGGATTATCTTCAACCTGCTCGATACGCCGGGGCATGAAGATTTCTCCGAAGACACGTATCGCACACTGACGGCCGTCGATAGCGCCATCATGGTCATCGACGCCGCCAAAGGCATCGAGCCGCAAACGTTGAAACTGTTCGAAGTCTGCCGCCTGCGTTCGGTTCCGATCATCACTTTCGTCAACAAGGTGGACCGCGAAGGGCGCGAATGTTTCGACATCCTCGACGAGGTCGCCGACAAGCTCGCACTCGATGTCTGTCCGATGAGCTGGCCAATCGGCATGGGCGGCGAGTTCGAAGGCATTTACGATTTTGCCCGCAACCGGCTGATGCAACCGTCGGGTCCATCCAAGGAGTTCGAGGGCAAGGCCAGTCAGCATACCGGCTTGGATGACCCATCGCTTGCCGACCATTTGTCCGAACGCGGCCTAAAGAAATTCCGCGAAGAGGCTGAACTCGCGCAGGCAGGCTATGCATCATTCGATATCGAAGCCTATCGAAACGGCGACCTGACGCCGGTTTATTTCGGCTCGGCGTTGAAGGAATTCGGCATCGCGGAAATGATCGGCGCCATTGCCGAACACGCGCCGTCACCCCGTCCGCAGCCAAGCAGCATCGGCACCATCGATCCTGCCGGCAAGGACGTGACCGGTTTCATTTTCAAAGTGCAGGCCAATATGGACCCGCAGCACCGAGACCGAATCGCATTCATGCGGCTGTGTTCTGGAACATTCAAACGCGGCATGAAACTAATCCCGTCTGGCCACGGCAAACCTGTATCTATCCACTCCCCGATATTGTTTTTCGCGCAGGACCGCGAGATTGCGGACAGCGCGGAACCCGGCGATATCATCGGCATTCCTAATCACGGTACGCTCAGGGTAGGTGACACAATGAGCGAGCGCAACGAGCTGCGCTTTACCGGCCTTCCCAATTTTGCCCCTGAAATCTTGCGGCGCGTCATCCTGCGCGATCCCACAAAGACCAAGCAGCTACGCAAGGCGCTCGACGACCTGAGCGAAGAGGGCGTGATTCAGGTTTTCTATCCCGAAATCGGGTCGAACTGGGTAATCGGTGTGGTCGGACAGTTGCAGCTTGAGGTGCTGATTTCCCGGCTGGAGGCCGAATACAAGGTCGACGCTTATCTGGAGCCCGCGCCTTATGACACCGCACGCTGGTTAATCGGCGAGGACAGCGCACTCAGCCAGTTCGCCTCGTTCAACGGCGGCAATATGGCCGAGGACCGCGACGGCCATCCGGTGTTTATGGCGCGCTCGGCTTGGGATGTCGGATATCAGCAGGAAAAGCATCCCGACCTGAAATTCAGCGCCACCAAGGAGCGTTAGTCAGCGCCAGACCGCGACGCCATAGGGTTCGATTTCAGCGCCACCGACAATGTAGCTAACGCCTTCTGGGGCAGGTGCGCGCACACTGTCTCCCGCAAGGTTGAAGGCAAAAGTCAGATTACCCCGTCGGCGCAAACGGAGTGTCGGTGGCAATGGCGTAATCGGAACGCCAGCTTCGGCGCATAGGTCGACAAGCAGGCTTTTCAGGAAATCATCGTCTGTCAGTGTTGCAAGATAGATGCTTCGGCCCGACCGAACAGCGGCAGGCGCGTCGTCTTCGTATCTTGCTAGCACATCGCAGGTGCCGACCTCGATTGTCTCTCGCCATTTGCCGCTTTCATAATGATCCCCTTTGTAATCGATGGTGCCGTTACAGTCTGGTCGAAGCGTTTCGACGGCAATGACCTTGATAGGAACGAAGTCACGCAATGCCCCGGGTGGTAGACCTTCGCTGATTGAAAACTCTTGCGTTTTTGCGCCCGAACGCGGACCGAAAAGGATGACGCCATTGCTGGCGTTGAGCGCATTCACGGTCGCCGAATCCGACATAGCAAGGCACGGCGCAACGATCAGACGGTAGCCGCCGAGCTTCGCTTCACCCGCCGACACAAAATCCACATCGACTCCGAGCGAACGCAGCGCGCGATAATATTGGAACACCACCGCCGGATAACGATAGCCTGCCCCTTGCCGCTCTATGTCATCGACCCATGCCGAGGCGGGATCAATGATAAGCGCGACCGGGGCCTTGTCCGAAACGCCCGACAGGTCGCCGAGCAATGCCATCTCGGCCGCCACCTGCTCGACTTCGGCCCAAGCAGGCGAGGGCATATCGTCGGGCCGAAGCAACCCTGCGTGCATCTGCTCCTGCGCAAACGGGACCTGCCGCCAGCGGAAATAGGCAACGCACGATGCGCCATGAGCGAAAGCCTGCAAGGTCCAGTGGCGGATCATCCCAGGCGCTGGGCGAGGATTGTGCGGCGCCCAGTTCACCGGCCCAGGCTGCTGTTCCATCACCCACCAGGCACCTTTGGAAAGCCCGCGTACCGAATCGAAATTGAGTGCAGCAAGGTCAGGGTGCCCCGTCCGCATAAAGGGCTGCCATTCCTCGGCTGGTGCCTTGGCCATCAATTGGTCGGAGAAGCCAAGCGGGTAATTGTCGTAGCTGACAAAATCGAGTTGGCGGGTCAGCGCCGCGTTATCGACGCCGGTAGTCGCGGGTGGAATGATATTGTGCGTAACCCATTGGTCCGGCCCGACGTGACGGCGAATTGCGGAAATCATGACGTCATGGAAGCGCACGACCTGATCCGAGGCAAAACGACGATAGGCGAGGCGGTGCGCGGGGTTGGTTTCGCAAACGGTGAAAAACGGCAGTTCGATATGAGCGAACGAGTCATATTCCATCGACCAAAAGACATTGCCCCACGCCGCATTAAGCGCGTCGATATTACCGTAACGCGCTTCACACCA
>JBGSVG010000123.1:0-4556 GCA_041753095.1 Sphingorhabdus sp.
CAGCGATCCGCGAGGGCAGCGCGAAAAAGGGCGATGTACTCGCCACCGCGCGCATCGCCGGTATCATGGCGGCGAAGAAGACGCCCGAACTTATCCCGCTCTGCCACCCGCTGATGCTGTCCAAAGTGTCCGTCGATTTTACTTTCGAAGATGACGGAATACTTGTCACCACGCTTGTCCGGCTAACCGGCCAGACCGGCGTTGAAATGGAAGCGATGACTGCTGCCTCGGTCGCCTTGCTCACAATTTACGATATGGCAAAGGCGCTCGACAAGGGGATGGTGATTTCGGGCGTTCGCCTGCTATCGAAAAGCGGTGGGAAATCGGGAGACTGGCGCGCGTGATTGGCGTTGACGAGGCGCAGGCGCGGTTGCTGGCGTTGGCGGTTCCCCTTCCCGCGACTTCATTGCCGTTGGCAGATGCGGTTGGGCATTATCTTGCTGAAAATGTGGTCGCCCGGCGCACGCAGCCTGCAGCGGATCTGTCAGCGATGGATGGTTATGCCATTCGTTTTGCCGAACTGCCGGGGCCGTGGCGGGTGGTTGGCGAAAGCGCGGCGGGGACGCCTTTTGAAGATGCGCTGGGTATAGGAGAGGCTGCGCGTATCTTTACCGGCGCGCATGTTCCGGCGGGGGCAGATTGCATATTATTGCAGGAAGAGGCTGCGCGTCAGCGTGATATGCTAAGGCTATCTGGCGAAGGTCCGCCCGGGGCTGGCGCGCATATCCGGCGCGCGGGCAGTGATTTTGTCGATGGCGATTGCCTGCTGGAAAATGGCGAAATTTCGAATGCAGGGCGGATCGCGGTAGCGGCAATGGCTGGCTATGGCGCGCTGGCGGTTGGTGGGCGGCCCAAAGTTACGATCCTCGCCTCGGGCAGCGAACTCGTCGCGCCCGGTGCTGAATGCAGGATGGCGCAGATACCCTCGTCGAACAGCGTGATGTTGTCGGCGATGCTTGCACCTTTGCCTTGCGATATTGCTGATGGCGGCATCATAGCGGACGAATTGTCAGCACTCGAGGCGGCACTGCAAGCGGCGGCGAATACGTCGGACATAATTGTCACAAGCGGCGGTGCGTCGGTCGGCGACCATGATTTGGTGCAGGCTGCGCTCCGCAACGTCGGCGCAGAAATCGACTTCTGGAAGGTCGCGATGCGCCCCGGAAAGCCGATGATGGCGGGCCGACTCGGCCACGCGATTGTGCTTGGGTTGCCCGGAAATCCGTCGTCCGCATATGTGACGGCTTTCCTGTTCCTGTTGCCATTGGTCCGGTATCTGGCGGGGTGCAAGTTGCCTTTGCCAGCGGTCCGGACCGGCATATTGAACGACGGTCTCCCGGCAGGTGGTGCGCGAACTGACTATTTGCGTGCGCGAATTGAGAATGACCTAATATCAATATTTTATAAACAGGACAGCGGCATGCTTGCGCCGCTTTCACAGGCTAACGCTCTCGTCATCAACCCTGTACATGCCCCCGCCCGTTCAGCAACGTCAACAGCGCAATATCTGCCGCTCGATTGAATCGAAGAACACAAGATGTACGATTGTTCTTGACCTGATCTCCTTTGTTCTCTAATCGTTCTGTTCATGTTCAACATGATGGAACCTTATTATGCTCACCGCCAAACAGCATGAATTGCTTCTCTTTATAAATCAGCGTCTCGAAGAAAGCGGCATTTCGCCGTCGTTCGAGGAAATGAAAGAAGCGCTCGACCTGAAGAGCAAATCAGGGGTACATCGCTTGATCGGTGCCTTGGAAGAACGCGGTTTCATCCGCCGCCTTGCCAACCGGGCACGCGCTCTTGAAGTCACGAAGATGCCCGAAGGCGGCAGCGCGCGTGCTTCCAATGTGACCAAGCTAACGCCCGCAATTGCGAGCAACAAGGCACAGGTTAATTTACCGGTCGCCGCTAACGATGTCATGGAAATTCCGTTGCACGGTAAGATTGCCGCCGGCGTTCCGATTGAAGCGTTGGAAGGTCAGAATTCGTTATCGGTGCCGATGGCGTTGCTGGGTGCTGGCGAACATTACGCGCTTGAAGTTTCAGGTGACTCGATGGTCGAAGCAGGCATTCTCGACGGCGATTATGCCCTAATCAAAAAAGCGAACACTGCGCGCGATGGTGAAATCGTCGTGGCGCTGGTACGCGGTGAGGAAGCGACACTCAAATATCTGCGGCGCGAGGGTGGTCAAATCCGTCTCGATCCGGCCAACAGTAGCTATGAGCCGCAATATTTTGCCGCGCACGAGGTTGAGGTTCAGGGCAAACTCGCCGGACTGCTACGCCGTTATCATTGATTTAGCTCTGCCCGCGTTTTTGCGTCGCGGGCAGCTTGTATCCAAGGCATATGTGCGTTGCCGTCATTGACACTGATGAGCTTTTCGTTGGCCAAGTAAAAGGCTAGTCCACCGCTTTGCTCCAGCATGTTGCGGTCTGCCTTGACCCATCTGGGCTGGCAGGAAGAGGGCAGCCAACGGTCACTGATGACAATGTCAACGCGCTTGCAAGCCGCGGCCATTTCCATCGAGGGCACTTGATATGGCGTCCGCGTTGCGAGGACCGACCACTGCCTTCCGCCCCGGTTTATGTCGAGCACGCACATATCGGCCGAGCACTTTACCCCCGGCCATTGCTCGATGGGGCGGGGCTCGGCATTGGTGCCCGCATTTTCCAACAGCATATCGCGGATATAATCGCCAGCTTTTGACCGCAATAATGATACCTCGCCGGCCGGATTGACCAATGCGAGATGTTTGCCATCTCCCGTCACCAATAAGTCAGGTCGTGGAGCCAAAATCATTGCAATTATGCCCCCGACAAATGGCACTATGCCAATATAGCGCACGGCACTCTTCAACAAACCAAACACCAGCAACCCGAGAATAATCGACCCATATGCCCAGACAGGCATCGCAGGCAGCATTGTTACGGAGCCTGGAAGACCGCTAACGAGATGCGCGATAGCCAGAATCAGGGAAATACCCTGCCCTGCTAGCCACCAAAACGGCCCGCCTAAACCTGCAACATCCAAGAGCAAGGCGAGAGCTTCCATAGGCATGATGAAAAATGTGGTGAGAGGAATGGCTATGACATTTGCCAGTGCCCCATAAAGCCCGGTTTTATGAAAATGATATAGCGCAATCGGCGCCAAGGTCAGTTCGATAGCGAGACCGGTCAGGACCAACGAAATGAGTCCCCGCAAAATCCGGAATGCGACCAGCTCCTCCCGCCGCTCTGTCCATCGCCTTATTATTGGTAGTTCGTGCAAAATCACGATGGTCGCGACGGCAGCAAAGCTAAGCTGGAAACTGGGGCCAGCCATTGCTTCTGGCCAGAGAAGGAGCACGACCAATGCGCCAAAGGCAACCAACCGCAAAGTTAAGGCGTCGCGCCCCAATGCGAGTGCGGTCAGTATCAACAGAGCCGCTAAGCAGGATCGAACGGTCGGAACTTCTGCACCAGTGAGAAGGGTATACGCCACAGCTCCAACCGCCGCGGCTGAAGCCGAGATAAGCGGTACAGATACGCGCAAGGCAAGGCAGGAAAACAATGACAAGGTTCGACTAAATGCCAGAAAAATAAAGCTGACAACCGCAGTCACATGAAGGCCGCTGATCGACAGTAAATGAGCCATACCGCTGTCGCGCATGGCTTGTGCATTGGCCTCGCTGATATGCCCTTGGTCCCCTGTAACAAGCGCCGCCCCAATCGCACCGGCATCATCGGGCATTTCACCCAAGATATGTTGTGTGAGGCGGGCCCTGCTCGACGAAAATAATGGCCTCGATGGAGCGGCAGCATAGAGTTCGACTTCGCCCAATACGGATCCGGTCGCACCCAGTTGCTGGAACCATGCGCGCCGGGCAAAATCATAACCGCCCGGCAAGGCAGGACCCGCTGGAGGCATCAACCGCGCCCGTAACCATATTACTGCCCCCTCACCGAGCTCTGGCCGATACTGCTGCGGTGAAAGATTGACTCTCACGGTTGGAGGCAGCCCTTGATGCCCGTCCGTTGCCAGTTGCAAACGAATGACATCGCGCGCCGACAGCATCTCAACTTTTTCGATGCGCCCGTAGAACTCGCCGATCCACACTTTGCCCAATACCGGCTGCGCAACCAACGTTGATTTTATCGCGATAGCCGCAAAGCCGATTGCCATACTGACCGCTGCTAACCGCAATATCTGTCGAATTCTGCTCGTGGTCTCGAAGGCCAAACCAGTCACCACCATCGCGCAACAGATAACGGCAAGCGATAGAACGCCAATGTCACCCGAAAATTGCCAGATGGCAACGCCTGCCCCAACGCCCACCGGTATCCAAAGCGGTAATTGGTCTCGCTCACTGTCGAGCCACTCTTCCAGCAAAGCGAGCCACCGCATCGGAGGCCGCTGTTGCGCTATGCGGTCGATAGCCAAAGTGCCAAAAATCCCTGCCACTGCAAGGACGTAGCAGCTTTGTCACATAAGACAAATATCATGCTCCAAACACTGAATAGTTTGCCTTGACGACCGTCTAAATTCCTACCATTGGCGTCCCAACGATAATGCC
>JBGSVG010000124.1:0-5126 GCA_041753095.1 Sphingorhabdus sp.
GCTCCAGCTACGATTAGCCGTCTTCCAAGACATTCCGACGATGCACTCTATCCGGACAAGTGTGACAGAGAATATCCTGTCGCAGGGCAGCATGTTCGGCCACGACGATTATCTCCCATTTCTTGGTGCCAATGGAGAGACATGGGTAGGTGAGATTGACGGCCAAATTGCAGGTTTTGGCGCGATCGACCTAAGCAACTCATCGATATGGGCGCTGTTTGTCTCTCCCGAGTTTGAAGCATTGGGCATTGGCAAGGCGTTGCTGAACCAGCTGGTCGAACGCGCCAAGCAGCTTGAAATGGCGGCACTGCATCTTACGACTACCCCGGGGACCCGGGCTGAACAATTCTATATCCGGCAAGGATGGCTGCTCGTCGGAGCAGCGCCAAACAATGAAGTCAGTCTCCAATATTTGGTCAATGCCGAAGACAAATAAGGCCGCCGGATCGCTCCGACGGCCTCTCTCCTAAATTTCATACGTGTGTGGTTTACCCAACAATCTCTTCCGGCTTGAAGAAATAGGCGATTTCAATCGCTGCATTCTCGTCGCTGTCCGAACCGTGAACGCTGTTCGCTTCGATGCTTTCGGCCAGTTCCTTGCGGATCGTGCCTGGCTCGGCATTCGCAGGGTTGGTTGCGCCCATGATGTCGCGGTTGCGCTGCATGGCGTCTTCGCCTTCAAGGACTTGAACAACGACCGGGCCACTGATCATAAAATCGACCAGTTCGCCGAAGAACGGGCGTTCCTTGTGGACGGCGTAGAAGCCTTCTGCCTGTTCGCGGGTCATGTGGATGCGCTTCGATGCGACGACGCGGAGCCCTGCTTCTTCAAGCATCTTGGTGACCGCACCGGTCAGGTTGCGGCGGGTGGCGTCGGGCTTGATGATCGAAAAGGTGCGGGTAACCGCCATAAGAAGCTCCATTATTTGGGGGTGATGAATTGCGCGCGCCTCTAGCCGCTGCGGTGCAGCATGGCAAGACCGTTCAGTATTGGGATGAAGCCTAGTTCTTGCCGCCGCCCATAATGACCGCCGCTGTGCCGCCGCTTTCATTCGGGGTCGCGGTCACGACGAGCGTCGCATCATTATCGCCTTTGGCCGAAAAGTTTGCGGTTTCGCCCTTGTCGGATGTGCTGGTCGACTGCGTATTGATCTTGAACCCGCGCTTTTCAGCCTCGCTCTTGTAGAAACCGATAACTTTTGCGGGCGAATCTTTGGTCAGCACGGTTGCCATGCCTCCGCCCGTGCCGTCCTTGTCGCTGCCGCCCATGAAGGCACCTTTGACTTCACCGCCGGGATAGACCGGAAGCCCGAGCGGCAGGCCCTCTCTCGCCGCGGCATCGCCAAAGGTGATCTTGCCCTCGCCGTCCTTGCCTTCGAACGTGATCGTACCGCTCTCGTTGTTTTTGTCGGTATCGGAAGTGATCTTGATTTCTTCGCCGTCAGCGGTCGTGACAGTCGTTGTATCTTCATTGCTGCCGCAAGCGGTCAGTGCCAAGATTGCTACCAAGGGGATAAGGTGTCGCATAAACTTTCTCCTTCGCCGTGCGTCATATCGCAGCTTTACGGCCCCTGCACCCATTTTCCGCCGTCCTGCTTCCAATAGCGGCGCTCAATATTCTCGTTGTCCGCGAGCGCGCGCCATGCGGCACGCGCGTTGTCGGTGTGGCTCGGTGGGAACATGTAGAAGACGCGATCGAACTCAAGCGCCTCATCGCGCCAGACGCCGTCGGCAAGCGCGATGAATTTGGCGAGATTGGCCGAGAATGGCTCGGTCGAAAGCAAGATCGGTTGGAGCGAATCATCACCCTCCCCCGCTTTCGCATGCGCCAGAAAGCTATCAGGTTTGAAAGCCCATAAAGCCGCCGAAACCGCATCGAGTTGAGCACCGTCACCAACCACGAGCAACCGTCCGCCACCGTCCAGCACACGCTGGGCAATCGGGGGCAACACTTTTTCGGCTGGGTCGCGGGTCAGCTGATAGAAATCGACCTGCACCGGCTTTGATTAGCTTTCGAAATTGTCGGCCACAAACCGGTCGAGCAACCGCACACCAAATCCGGTCGCGCCCTTGTCCCAAACCGGTCCGGCCTTGTCCGCCCATACCGTGCCCGCAATATCAAGATGCGCCCATTTGACGCCGTCCTTGATGAAGCGTCCAAGGAACTGCGCGGCAGTAATCGAGCCTGCGCCCTTGCCGCCGATATTCTTCATGTCAGCAATCGGGCTGTCGATCATCTTGTCATAAGCTTTCGACAGCGGGAAGCGCCACAATGGGTCGCCCGACGCCTTACCCGCCGCGGTCAGCTTGTCGGCAAGCTCGTCGCTGTTCGAAAACAGCCCGGCATATTCGCTACCCAGCGAAACGATAATCGCGCCGGTCAAGGTTGCCAGATCGACGATATATTCCGGGTTATAATTTTCCTGCGTCCAATGCAGCGCATCGCACAGCACCAAGCGCCCCTCGGCATCGGTGTTGAGCACCTCGATGGTCTGCCCCGACATCGATGTCACGATGTCGCCGGGACGCTGCGCATTGCCGTCGGGCATATTCTCGACGAGGCCGCACACGCCGACGACATAGGCCTTGGCCTTGCGTCCGGCGAGCGCCTTCATCGTGCCCGCAACTGCGCCAGCGCCGCCCATGTCCCACTTCATGTCTTCCATGCCAGCGGCTGGCTTGATCGAGATGCCGCCGGTGTCGAACGTCACGCCCTTGCCAACCAAAGCAACGGGGCGTTGCTGTGTCCCGCCGGTACCGTCCCATTTCATCACAAGCATCCGTGCAGGCCTGCGCGAACCCTGCGCCACGCCCAGCAACGCGCCCATGCCAAGCTCGCCCATCTGCTTGTCGTCGAGCACGGTGATCTCGACGCCGAGGTCGGCCAGATGTCGGCAACGCTCGACGAAGCTTTCGGGATAAATGATATTGGCTGGCTCAGTCACCAGCTCTTTGGTGAGCGCTACGCCATCGGCAATCGCCTGATAGGCTGTCCACAGCCCCGCTGCCTCGGCAGGTGCGCCCACCACGGTTAGTGCTGCAACCGTCGGCTTTGACGCTTCAGCCAATTTGGTGCGATATTTGTCCATCCGCCAGTTGCGCAAGGTTGCGCCATAAGCAACCTCGGCAGCGGCCTTGGCAGACAGGTTTGCGGCGTGGACGGCAATATGTGTGGCGCCAGATGTCTGGACCTTGGCAACGATTTCGCCACCCGCCTTCTGGTAATCGCCAGCATCGCCCTCGGCTACCGCAAGCAACACGATGCGAACAAGTTTGCCACCTTCTTCGGCAATCAGCAGGAAGCTCTGACCGGCATCGCCCTTGAACCGCGCCAGCTTTGCTGTGTCATGCACCATCTGTGCATTATCGAGCGGGAACTGAAATCCTTCAAATGTGCTTTTGGTTACGATGAAGGCAAGGACATCGGCTGCTTCTGGACGCGCTTGAGCGAATTCGATCTTCATGAAATTGGTCAGCCTTTCTGCTGCATATTGTATTGTTGCCGCGCTCTATAGGCGCAATTAGCCGGTGGATTAAAGCAAAAGATAAAGCCAGTTGCCGCTCCGTTAACCGCATATACAGTCATGTGGCGCAAGATGGGTGGACCACGGGCCATAGCGGCGATAAAGGACGTTCCGGTTTTTATGAATATCCCCGCCCCTCCGCCCTCCTCATCCCGGCACTTGCTGGCGATGCTTCTGCTATGCTGCACGGCATTGCCATCGGTTGCTTTTGCGCAGGAGGCTGAGCAAGCACCTGTGCAGGAAAAAGCAACAGGCGATCAAATCGGCTTTTCTGCCGCCGAAGTCGAGTATGACTCCAACACTGAAATTGTTACCGCAAAGGGCAATGTCATTGTCAATCGCGATGGCTACACTGTTCGCGCCGACAATGTGATCTGGAACCGGACAAGCGGCGAAGTAAACGCCGTTGGCAGCGTGCGGGCAGTCGGTCCCGAAGGCGATGTGGCTTACGGCGACAAAATTGTCCTGACCGATGCGTTGAAGGACGGCGTAATCGAAAATCTTTTGGTGGTGCTGGCAGATGAAAGCCGCTTAGCCGCTAAGCGGGGTGAACGCGTAGACGGGGTCTATTCGCTCGACTACGCCGCATATACCGCATGTAAGGTCGAAGGCCCCGACGGCTGTCCCAAGAAACCCAGTTGGGAAGTGAAAGCCACTAAAGTCGTTTACGACCCCGCTTCAAAAAGGGTCAAATATGAAGGGGCTCGTATTGAGCTTTTTGGCCTTCCGGTCATACCCTTACCTTTCCTCTCGCACCCCGTCGATTCCAAGGCTGGAAGCGGTTTTCTTGTTCCAAGCATTGGGTTTTCCCGAAACAACGGTGTTGAATTAGAGGAATCCTATTACTGGCGGATGGCGCAAAATAGAGATCTCACGGCATCGGTAACCGCTTTTTCAAATGCCGCGCCATTAGGAAAACTGAATTTCCGCTCACTGGAGAAAAAAGGCGCTTTCGAAGTTACGGCCTACGGTACTTATAGCAACCGCATCGACACTAGCGGCGCGGTTATTCCCACGGGTAGCAATGTTTTCCGTGGCTATGTGGAAGCCGCAGGACGGTTTCAGCTAGATCCTTATTGGTCCATTTCGGCTTCAGGTCGCCGGGCATCCGATCGTACATTCCTTCGCCGATATGACATCAGCCGCGATGATCGGTTGCGTTCGACTTTCGCTGCCGAACGGATCGGTATCGACAGTTATTTTTCGCTTGCCGGGTGGGCGGTGCAGACGCTGCGTACGGGCGACAATCAGGGTCAGGCTCCTATTGCGTTGCCCGAGATTGACTATCGGTTGAGGATTGATGACCCGCTGCTCGGCGGCAAAATCCAGTTGCAGGCAAACAGTCTGGCGATCGGCAGAACAAGCGGGCAAGATACGCAGCGCGCCTTTGCGTCAGCGAAATGGGATCTGCGGACTTTGACCAGCCTTGGTCAGGAGATTACGCTCACTGCGTTGGCAAGGGGCGATGTTTATCATAGCGATGAAAATGCATCCACTGCCACCATCATCTACCGCGGCAATACCGGCTGGCAGGGGCGCGGCATTTTTGCGGCTGCTGCCGATATAAAATGGCCGTTTGTCGGCCAAGCGTTCGGCGGCACA
>JBGSVG010000125.1:0-1674 GCA_041753095.1 Sphingorhabdus sp.
GGCTGGCGTGCACCCGCTTGACCGGCATCGCCAGATCAGCCGCGCGCAGCGTGCTTTCAACCATATTGCCGCCCTGATTGTCCTCGGCGACGACGCGGTCGGCACCCCATGCCTCGACCGCACCCGCCACTGCGCGCGCCCAGCCTTCGGGCGATGCGCCTTTGACGCTATGATCGGCGAGCACATAGGCTTTGCCATCATCGCCCAGCCCAACCGCAAGTATTCCACAGCCGTCGCCATGATCGGATACCGGCGGATCAACGCCAATGACGATGCGTTTCAAATCAGGCGCCATAATCGCTCTTTGCCGCTCGATCAGGTCGCGCGTCCAAAGGGCACCGGCCACATCTTCAATCAGCTCGCCGCCCAGTTCCTGGCGGCCCAACCTCGTGCCTTCATACAGCGCCGTCACCGTCGCCACGAAATCGTGCGGCAGATTATGGTTCTGGTCGGTCCGCCCGCCGCGCAATTCAACGCCATCCTGAATCGTCAACCGCCGCAACAGCGCAATCGAACGCGGCGTGGTGGTGACCAGCACACGCGGCTTTTCACCCAGCCGCAGGCCAAGCATCAAATTGTCCCAGCACGCATCGGCGTTATTCCATTTCCCCAACTCGTCGCACCAGGCATGGTGATGCTCGGGACCGCGGAGTTTTTCAAAGCTCTCTGCCGAATAGACATGGGCGACCGCGCCGGAGGGAAATGTGACTTCGCCCTTTGTGACATTCCATTCGACATGCTCGCCGGTGCGCGCGACGCTGATAAGGCCGCTTTCACCTTCAACCATGACTTTGCGGACATCATCGACTGTTGCCCCGACAAGCGCGAAACGCAGGTTTTCGTCCGCCCGCGCCAGCCTGCTGATCCATTCGGAACCGGCGCGCGTCTTGCCATAGCCGCGCCCGGCCATGATCAACCAGATGCGCCAGTCGCCGTCGTTGGGATTCTGACCGTCATGCGCCCATTGTTGCCAGCGTTCGTTCAACTCTCGCCGTTGGCGAGCAGACAGGCCATTTAAAATATATTCACGGTCTGCCTCGTCCAGTAAGGCCAGAAAATCCACTGGATCTTCGGCTATGCGATCCCATTGCCAGCTCATTGCGGCGAAATGCCTTTGCGCTTTGCCAGCGCCCGCAGCTTTTTCATAATGGCCGCATTGGTTTCTTCCTTGGTTGCACGACCGGGGAGGCGGCCGCCGGATTTTTTCGGACCACCTGCGATCGACCGGCGGTGATTCTCGATCAGACGCATGGCAAGTTCGGTATCCATCGCCGATATATCGGGTACGGGCATTTCGCCGATTGGCACATCGACCGCTCCCGTTGCCCGCTCGATCAGCATCGCTTGCAGGCGGTCATACCCTGCTTCAAGCGCGTTGCGCCAAAGATCGGCAAATTCGGGATCGCGGCGGCGTAGCGCATAAGCACTGGATTCGACAAAGCCCGCAGCTTGCGCCGAAGCTGACACATTGCACGTCGCGGCCAGATGATCGAGAAAGATTACGCGTTTGCGTATTGTCCATCCATCGCGCCGGACGCTGCGTTGCTGAGCCTTGCCGGATTTTCCCCGGTGCAAAAGTATATCTGGCGCGGTGAGGATACTCTTTGTCATTGCCTGCTCCTTCATTCTGGCAACGCACACAGCAAAAGGGCCGCAACGTTTCCGTCCGGCCCT
>JBGSVG010000126.1:0-3404 GCA_041753095.1 Sphingorhabdus sp.
ACTGATTATCGCCGATGCCTATGACGCTGAAATTGCGCGTCCGGCGGCTTTGGTTCCACTCGCCGCAGCGCGGCGCAAGACAGAGACGCAGCGGCTCGCAAGATTGGCAATGCGGCGGCTAATGGGGATTGCCGATCCGGATCCTATCCTTGCCGAAATCGAGGCGGAGTAAGCTCAGGTCTTTTTGGGATTATACCAGATCGGCGATGAATATGCGCGTTCCTGCGCCTTCAACTCTGTTCCCGGAAGCAGCTTTGCACCATAACGCAGAGCGTCATAGACCACCCAGCGCGGCGTCGGAATTTCCAGAACGCGGACATAATAAAATGCCTTCAGCTTCGGATTGAACTCAGGGTCTTCCCACACTGTCTTCAGCTCCGGTGCGCCGATGCTGTTGGCGTAGCTGGCTTTCTCCAGATTGACAGTATCCCCCACCGCAGGGATTTTACCATCCGCACCGGCCTTGCGTTTTTCGGGGTTGCTCCAGACAACGTTGAAGACTTTCTCCTGCAGTTTGCCCGAGTCATCGACCCATCCTTTAACGACCTGAATGCGGTCAAGATTAGCCCCCATTGGATCCTTGAGTGCGGAGAGCATGAATTTTGGCGCGCCTTTTCCGTCTTTCAGGTCGCTTCCCATGGGAACGCCGCGATCATAACCTACCTTGGCAAGATTGCCCTTGAGGTCAGCATCCGAAAAATCCCAACCGCCGAAGAAGCGCACGACCATGCGCGGTCCCGAGGTCGCATAAACCTCTCGACGCATCATCGCATCGAAGATCGCAGTGCGCGTGTTGGCCTTTGCCCAGACTGCGGCATAGCCACCTGCGAGATAGTTCCAGCCGAAACGTTCGGCCTTTTGCGTACCCAATGTTTGCGGACGCGATGCGCGATCGGCGGTGGGTTCGTTTGCCGAAAATTTGCCATAGAAATTATCCTCATCGGCTGTGGCCAGTGCGGTGTGGCTGTCGGTCGATCCAATCATTCCCAATTTGTAGGGATTGACGCCGGTTTGCTGTTCGATGAGCAGTCCCCGCTTCAACGCTTCGCGGACATAATCCCCGGGGAACATGTCGTTGGTCTTTTTCACCGAATTGTCGAGATTGCCGATGTCCCAACCGGCCTTGCCGAAATTTGCAAATTCATCATTGGGCGAAAGAAACGGATGCGTTTCGCTATCGCCCTTGATTTGCGTTGCCTCGACAATCGGCTCGCGCGCCGCACGCCGCCGTGCATATTCCGCAGTCATTGGTCCCCCGCTGGGCATCGTCATCTGGAACATCAGACCGTTAGACAGATTCGAATTATGCGGGATCGCCAGCATCTTGCCGCCGGTCGATTTCTCGTAACCATCCATGTAGTCCCACAGCATGTCGGCGCTGGTTCCGACCAATGATGTGTAGGGGATGACCTTGTCAGCCTTGTCCTTGCCATCGCGCAAAATGACCACGCGATGCAGATTGTCGCCATTCGGGGTCAGCGTATATTCAAATCCCATGAAGGCGGTGAATTTGCCGGGCTTGTTATAGCGTTCGACGATTGATGTGTGCTCGGTCCAGACATCTGCGGTGCGTTCGGCATTCGCCTTGGGGTCCATCATCGCGGCGGGCAATTTGCGCTGCGAAAAACGGTCGATTAGTTCGCGAGCGACCTGCGCCGATTCTTCCGGCCCCTTTTGCAACTCGTCATGCCAGCGTTCGAGCAACGGATCGCGGAGCAGCAACCGGGGGGCATCATGTATGGCCTTCAACGCAGCCAGGCCATCCGAATGGTCCGCAATGACAAGGAAATCGAGCGGGCGTGACAGCTTGGCTTTTAGCCCCATCGTAGCAGTGACTTCCTCACCGCTGGCAAAGCGCAAAGCTTCTTCAGGTCCGAGGCGGACTCCGAATGCAAAGGCGTCGGATGAATTCGCCGTGTGCAGATGCGTATCGCCGAAATAGACATTTTCAGGATAAGCGGTTTCGACGACCTTTGCCTCTTCCCCCCCACCAAATATCGACGATCCATTGTCACGGTTACACCCGGCGACCAGCAATGCCGCTGTGCTGGCGACCAGTATCAATGCCAATTTGCGCATCTCGTCCCTCCCAAGACTGTTTTGGCCAATTTGCGGCGGTTCGTTCTGACCGTCAACGTATTTAATCATGCCATTAAATATGGTCGAACGGCTGCTTCATACTCCACCACAAACGGCCAGGACGCCTGTCCTGCAATGATTCTAATCCGATCGCCTGCGCGTGTGCGGCATTGGCATAGGTCTTGAAAACGCGGTCCCATATTGTCAGCGCAAAGCCAAAATTGCGGTTTTGGTCTTTGCGGTCGATGCTGTGATGGATCAGGTGCATGTCGGGGGTGACCAATATCTTCCGGAGCAAGCGGTCGAGCGTTTGCGGTAGCCGGATATTGCTATGATTGAACAAAGCGTTGGCATTGAGCCACAGTTCAAACAGCAGCACAACGATGACGGGCACTCCAAGAAGTGCGACCCAAATGGACTTGTAGATCGTCGAGAAAACCAGCTCGAACGGATGGAAACGCAGGGCGGTGGTGACATCAAGGTCGCGATCGCTGTGGTGGACCGCGTGCATCCGCCACAGCAGCGGGTATCGATGCATCGCCAGATGTTGCAGCCAGACTGCAAAATCAAGAATGACAAATGCGATGGCGGCTTCGACCAGCCATGGCCATTCGGTCAGGTTCAGCAATCCGAATTGGTTCGCGCTGGCCCATGTCGCGGCAACGCCTACGACTAGGATGAACGAAAGCAACCGACCGACAACCGCATTGGTCAGGAAAAACAATATATGCGTTAACCAGCGGGGATAGCGTCCAAGAACCAAAGCGCGTCGCGGCCAAATGATTTCGGCAACCGCCAGCAGCACCATCAGCAAGGCGGGGATGGCTATCGCGGTAATGCCAAGCCCCGCCTCGATCATATGTTAGGCGTCCACATTCTGAAGAAACGGATAGTCGGTATACCCTTCCGCTCCGGGCGAATACCATGTCCGGTAATTGTCCGGCGTCAGTTCCGCACCGGTGCGCAGGCGCTCGACCAGATCGGGGTTGCTGATATAGGGTCGGCCAAAGCTGATTGCGTCGGCAAGTCCCGATGCCAGATCAGCGTCGGCGAGTTCCTTTGTATATTCCTGATTGAGGACCAGCGGGCCCTTGAACACCTTGCGGATTTCCGGTGATACGCGCGGCACATCAGTCTGTCCGAAATTGCCATAAGGTTTGACCTCGCGCAGCTCAAGGAACGCTATGCCGATATCCTGCAAGGCGGCGGCTGCGGCGGTGAACAAAGCGACCGGATTACTGTCATCCGCGCCCTGGGTTTCTCCATTGGGCGACAGGCGGACCGAAGTACGTTCAGCGCCGACGGCATCAACCACGGCTTGCGTC
>JBGSVG010000127.1:0-50256 GCA_041753095.1 Sphingorhabdus sp.
ACTCTTAATCAGCGGGTCGTGGGTTCGAACCCCTCAGCGTCTACCATTCAAGTCATTTAATCATTTGTTTTCAAAGGATAAAATGACATATTCAAAAACTTGATCCCACTACCGTTCCCACATTTTAATTGGGACTGATCGGGATGCGCTGGGTCATCGCTGAACCGGAAATGGGTCAATACCGACCTGGGCTGTCAATTGCGAGGTTCGTTCCATGCCCGAATCCTGACCGTGCAACGCACCGGCTGCTTCGCGTTTACGGCAGATTTCTGGCAAGCCTCGATAGCCTCTCGGTTGTCGCGCAGCAAATCGGCTGCCCGCTCAAGTGCATTCAAAGCCTGAGGGCTTTCGCTCCGCATGAGGCGCGTGCCTGCATCCCATCGCGACGATTCGCCAACGATTCTCGCCGCCATGCGTTCGGGCAAGTGCCAGCTCTCGGGCATGGTGCGAGCGATGGTTCCGGGCAGGAATGACCATAGCAGGATGCCCGCAAGCGCACCGCCACCTACGCCCTGCCACAATCGACGGCGCTGATCAGCGGCAGTGCAAACCTGCGCGATGGCCGCTTTCATATCCTGCGCCGCTTGCCTTACCTCTTTACTGGCCTGATCGATTCTTTCGTGATCGGGGCGACTTGCAGCCGCAGCAACAGCCTCAATCCGCGCGCCCAAGCCTTCGGGTGTTAACTGCATGGTCGGATGCTCTGCGATGTCGTTAAGGCTTTCAGAAACCACCGCTAATTGTTTGGCCATATCGGTGAGGGTCGTCCCATAGTCGGGAATAACGATGTCTGCCCGTTCTGCTGCAAGGCGTTCAACCGCCCGCCGCACAAGCGCCATTTCGCCCTCAAGTCGCGCGAACGCCTGGGCAGCGTGGTCGATATCGGGCTCAGCGGGCTGTGGCTCAGGCTTGGCCACGGCTGTGGCCTCCATGTCCAGTGTCATTTCTTCAGAATCGGGTTTATTCATTTCACTTCTCCTACAGGCTCATTCCAATTGAGCGGGTCCGCTCGAACGACACAGACGCGGCAAGCTCGCGGGACAACTCGCGCCCGATGTCCTTGCCGAGACCAAGTTCACGAGTCCGGTTGCGTAGCAGTGACTCCACTTGGGGGTCGCGCTCCAAGCCCTTCGCCATGTCGGTCATCCGGCCAACCAGGCGGCGCGCGCCATTGTCATTGCCGTCACGCTGCATGGCGACGCGCACCTGCCCCATGCGCTGCCAGTCATTCACAAAGCGGTCAGCGCGTTGCACAGGATCGACGCGGATTTCTGCCTCAAGCTGCATGGCGCGGATCGCGCCTTGACTGCGGCCAGTGGCTGCCTCGCGGGTAAGCTCAGGCTGGCGCTGCAAGGCGCTGGCAAGATCGGCGGCGGCATGGGGCCGAATCGCGTCGAGGACCTTCGCAGACCTTTCCAATGCCTCCTTTTGGTGGGGAAGCACCGGCAACCCTTGCTTGCCCATTTGACCGATGTCGGCGGCGGCACGGGCATAGCGTTCGACGGCCCGGCGTTGCTCCGAAAGTCCGGGCTGTTCGACAGGCAAAACTTCCAACTTGTTCGATTTCGGACGGAAATTAGCAAAGATCGACTTCGCCCGTTCTGGCAATTGCCGCGCGATTTCTACAATGCGATCGCGGAACGTGATGCCGCGCCTTTCGGCGAACACTTGCTCGGGCTTGTAGTCGCTCGCCAAATCCTTGCCGCGTTCGCGGCTGAGCGTTCGCACGAGTTTCGACTGATCGGCAAAGTCGTCGCGGCCATAATGGAGGTCCACGCGCTCACGTTGGCGGGACAACGCGACATAGGCTCCGTGGCTGTCCATGCCGGGCGTCGCCAGAACATGCGTCCGGTCCACGGTCATGCCTTGCGCCTTGTGGATGGTCGCAGCGTAACCGTGATCGACCTGCGCATAATCTTTGATGTCGAAGGCGACGCTGCGGCCATCGTCGGTGCGCACCGCCATGCGCTGTGGCGTTACCTGCTCGACGATGCCCAGCGTACCATTCTTCACGCCCAACCCGCGCTCATTGCGCAAAAACATGATGCGGTCGCCGCTGGCAAATTGTCGCTCGCCGCGGTCGACTTTGATCGACACATCGTCACCCAAGCCGCCCGCAACACGCATACGTCCGCGCGCAGCTTCATTCAGCTCCCGCACCTCGTCATTGGTGTGAGTGAGGATGATGCGCGTCTCGCCAGGGTTGGACTGGCGCGCTTCATCCCAGCGGTCGATCAACTCTGCGCGCGCTGCCTCCCGCGTCACGGCAAGATGCACCATGCCGCGCTCGCCATAGGCATGAATGGCCTGCCGCGTTCGTCCGGTTGCAAGGTGGCGTGTGGCATCCTGCTGCCAGACCTGATGCTGACGGCGCACTTCGCTGATTTCGACGCCGCCATGCCGTTCGTGGATGGCGCGGAAAGCGGCCCCGGCTTCGATGGCCTGCAACTGTTGGGGGTCACCAACTAGCACGACCTTCGCGCCCGCATCGGCGGCATGGGACAGCACGCGCTCCATCTGGCGCGTGCCGACCATGCCTGCTTCGTCGATCACCAGCACGTCATGCGAAGTCAGTGGCTCGCGGCCTTGGCCCCACTGATGCTCAAGGCTGGCAATGGTGCGCGAAGCAATGCCCGAACCCTGCTCCAGCCCCTCGGCGGCAATGCCGGACAACGCCGCCCCGCGAACATTGTAGCCAGCGCTTTCCCATGCCTCGCGGGCAACGCCCAGCATCGCGCTCTTGCCGGTTCCGGCATAGCCGACGACGATGGCAAGGCCGCGCGTGCCAGTCACGTGCTCGAACGCGTTGCGTTGCTCGCCCGATAACAACAGCCCGCGTTCTTCTGCGCGCGCGAGCGCGCTCGCTTGGTCCTTCTCGCCAACGCGATGCCGTTCGCGCTCGGCCATCAACTCCGATGCTCGCTGCAACCGCTGCTCTGTCTCGATCATCTGGCGCGACGTGAAGCGGTCGTCACCGCGTCCGTCCTTGCCCAAAGCGATGAAATCGGGCGATCCGCGCACCGCACTTAGTGCCGCATCGAACTGGTCCTTCCCGACGCTGTGCCGATGAACGAATGTGGCGAGGTCGCGATTCGTGAATGTTGCCTGTTGGTGCGTGATTGCGTCGAGCGCGACTTGCGGATTTGCGATAATGCGCTCGCCATTGCGCTGTGCGACAGCGCGGTGTTCTTCGATGCGCTCGGCCTCAAGCCCGCGCTCGCCCATGCGCGATGCGGCGGGGCCAATCTTGTCCTGCGGCTCCAGCTTGATGCCTTGTGCTTCCAGACTGCGGTGATCGACGCGCGCGTCAATGTCGAGCTCTGCCAGCCGCTGGTTGACATGCTCGGCCCAGCGTTCGCGCCATTGCTCGACCAGCTCGGACTTGTTCCAGTCGCGCACCTTCGCGCCGAAACCATCCTTTCCGACTTCGCGCATGGTCAGCATGACGTGCGCGTGCGGCTTGGCCTGCCCGTCCTTGCCGATGTCCCAATGCACATTGAGGTCGGCAATCATGCCCTTATCGACGAACTCGGCTTGGGTGAACTCGCGCGCCAGCGCGATGCCTTGGCTCTTGGACAACTCACGCGGGATGGTGAACTCGACCTCGCGCGAAAGCTGCGCGTCCTTTCGCTTCTCGGCAGCCTCGACCGCGTTCCACAGTTTCTCGCGGTCTGCAAACTCGGGCGGTGCGCCCTTGGGCAGCATCACCTCGGAATAAACTACGCCATCCTTGTTCGTGAAGTCATGGTCGCGGTCGAGCCGGTCATCGTGCAGCCGTTCGGCCCCGCGATAGGCCGCTGCCGCGACCGCACTGCGCCCGCTGGCGCGGCTGATGACTTTGACCGAGAGATGGAAGATTGCCATGATGGCAACCCATCTACGCCATCAAAGCCACGTCGGCACGACGTATAAGCGCGCCCTCCCATGATAAAATCCTGCTCGGGACTAGGTGGTGTCACACTGTCTCGACAACTCTACAGCATTAGGAGCAGCGCGATATTATGATGGCAGCATCAAATCTCAATGGAGACAGAAGATGCGCAAACCCCGTGATATTGATTCGGAACTGAAGGCACTTGCCGAAAGAGCAAAGCAACTCAAAGAGCGCCGCGTTCAGCAACTTGGCGAACTTGTGATTGCCACCGGAGCCGACGCAATAGACGCTGAAACGCTTGCGGGTGCTTTACTAACCATCGTCGAAACCACCGACGCCGCGCGGAAGGAGAGCTGGCGCAAACGCGGCAATGTCTTCTTTCAAGGGACGGCGCGAAAGCGTGGCGAAGGAACTGAAAACAAGCAGGACGGCCCTCGCTCGCTTGCGGGCGGCACGGCACCGTCTTGAGGCACGAAAGGCACGAACCGACATGCGCGAATGGCGGGTCAAAAGACGCGAACGCACACGGCAATTGATCGAGTTGGGCGGACTAGTCGTGAAGGCCGAATTGGTCGAACTCACCGACGATGATCGCGCCACTCTCTACGGCGCATTCCTGACCATCGCAAGCAAACTGCGCGGCGAGGACCGCGAACAGGCGCTGGCGATTTGGAAGCGGAAAGGGAGAGCGGCCTTTGAAGCTGAAGCGATAAACAACGCGGATTGAGACACCTCTTTCAAAATCTGTCAAAATGCTGAGTGATACTGCGACAAAAAAAAGACCTCGCACCTGAAGTGGCGAGGTCCTTTGTGTTTGCTGATTAGCGATGCTGCGGAACTATTTGGAGCGTCGTTTCTTGGGTTCGTCGCTGGCAGTTTCCTTTGCCTTGGCGAGAAAATCTACCTGCTCGGCGATGATCTCGCATCCGTAACGGTCGGTACCATTCTGGTCTGTCCATTTGGTGTAATGGATACGGCCGGTTACCATGACCATTGCACCCTTGGCGACATGCTCGGCGACGCATTTGCCGATGCCGTTGAAGCAAGTAATCCTGTGCCATTCGGTCTCGGACTGGCGGTTGCCTTCGCTGTCCTTAAAGCTGCGCGACGTGGCCAGTGACATATTGGTGATAGATGCCCCTGACTGGGTGTTGCGAACTTCTGGCGTGTTACCAACGAAGCCGACGAGGGTGACTGTGTTCTTCATGATGATTGACCTTTCGAAGCTGTTCAAACCGTCCAAGGGAACATCCCTTTGACTGAGCCCCGATAAGACCGGGCACGGTCAGGACTGCACCGAGCGCAGAGAGGGAAACCCTGCTCAAAGGAGTGGTGCGGGCAGCGGCGCGAAGCGCCGCAACACGGTCCGCATGAGTGCGGGTTGCTGACCTGTCCGGGTCCGGTCAGGGGCGTGGATTAGTCATGAAAGGGGATATTCCTTTGGGGGTAACTGCTTTGATTTAGCGGCCACAATCGAGAACAACTATCGCCATTGAGTTTGCTTGATACCCCGCCCTGTGCTTTACACTGCACCTATGCAGGGGCCTTCCGACATCGACACATTTATCTCCGCGTGGGCTGTAACCGGCGGGTCGGAGCTGGCCAATACGCAGAGTTTTGTGAATGGCTTATGCGCTCTTTTGGAGGTCGATGCGCCCAAGGGAAGCCAGACGGACGATGCGCAAAATGATTATGTGTTCGAACGCCGTGTATTTCAGGACAATGGCGACGGAACTAAAAGTTTCGGGAGATTAGACGCCTATAAGCGTGGATGCTTCGTGCTGGAGGCCAAACAAGGCAGTGATGCCGACCGCGAAGCCGCCAAACGTGGCGAAGCCGACTTCTTCGGTAAACCGGCATCTGAAAAACTCAAGCAAGGCACTGCGCGGCGTGGCACGCCCGGCTGGGCCGCAGCGATGTTCAAGGCTAAAGGTCAGGCCGAACGCTATGCCAAGGCTCTGCCGCTCGATCATGGCTGGCCTCCCTTCTTGCTTGTCACCGACGTAGGTCACTGCATCGACGTCTATGCTGATTTCAGCGGCACCGGAAAGGCCTATACCCAGTTCTCTGACGCTGCACGCTTCCGCATCCGACTGGAGGACCTTCATGACGATGAAGTGCGCGAGCGCCTCGCCGCGATCTGGACAAACCCGCTCGGCCTTGACCCGTCAAAGGAAGCCGCGCGCGTCACGCGGGACATTGCCAATCAGTTGGCGGCACTGTCAAAGCGGCTGGAGGCCCGCGAGCAGAATCCGACCAAAGTGGCCGATTTCCTGATGCGCTGCCTGTTCACGATGTTTGCCGAAGACGTGAACTTGATCCCCGAGGGCAGCTTTACCTCCTTGCTGGAAAAACTGAAATCCCGCCCTGAAAATTTCGTGCCTCAGGTGACCGCATTGTGGGCGGCGATGGACACAGGCGGTTTTGTCGGAGCGCTTGGCGAAGCGGGCGAAACTGTGCGGCGGTTCAACGGCTATCTGTTCAAGGATACCAGCGTCATCGCGCTGGAGCCGGATGAGATCGTATTGTTGATTGCGGCAGCCAGCCATAAATGGAACCATGTCGAACCGGCAATATTCGGCACGCTGCTGGAACGTGCGTTGGACAGCAAGGAACGAGCAAAGCTGGGCGCTCATTATACGCCGCGCGCCTATGTCGACCGGTTGGTGATGCCCACGGTAATCGAGCCACTGCGCGCCGATTGGGCTGGGGTGCAGGGTGCAGCGGCGAGCCTGATCGAGGCGGGCAAGGATACCGAAGCGCGGGAGGTTGTGGAAGCATTCCATGCCAAGCTGGCCGCAACAAAGGTGCTCGACCCTGCGTGTGGCACGGGCAATTTCCTCTATGTCGCGCTCGCCCGGATGAAGGAGTTGGAGGGCGAAGTCATCGGTCTGCTGGCCGAACTTGGTGCTGACCAATATGTCGCCGAGTTAACTGGGCACACGATTACGCCGGAGAATTTCCTCGGCATAGAGATCAACCCCCGCGCGGCGGCGATTGCGCAGCTGGTGCTATGGATCGGGTATCTGCAATGGCATTTCCGCGTGAACGGCGAAGGCCGGATGCCGCCGGAGCCGGTGTTGCGCGACGTTAAGACCATCGAAAACCGCGATGCTCTGATTGATTGGGATGAAAAAGTGCTGGTTCGCGATGAGCAAGGCAAGCCGCTCACAATTTGGGACGGCACCACCATGAAGTTGCATCCTGTCACTGGCAATCTGGTTCCCGACGAAATCGGAAGAACCGAGCTTTTTCGCTACGTCAAACCACGCGCTACTAGATGGCCCAAAGCAGATTACATTGTCGGAAATCCTCCGTTTATCGGCAATAAGCGTATGCGTGAAAGGCTGGGTGATGGATATACGGAAGCTGTCCGCAAGGCCTACCCAAACGTAAGCGACTCCGTTGATTTTGTGATGTATTGGTGGTCCATTGCGTCCGCCAACTTAAAGAAGGGCAGTTTGCGCCGCTTTGGGTATATCACAACAAATTCAATTTCGCAGACCTTCAACCGCACCGTGATCGAGACGTCGAAAACCACGTTGGTGTTCGTGATACCCGATCACCCTTGGGTGGACGCGAATGATGGGGCTGCTGTAAGAATTGCAATGACAGTTGGCTCCGACGAGGCAAACGCCACCTCGTTCAGCGCCGTCGTCGGTGAACAATTAAAAGACGCATCAACGGGAGAGGTCGCTGTTGAACTCACTACCCAGTTAGGAGTTTCCATCAATCCAGATCTAAGTGTCGGTCTCAATATTCGCAAAAGTCGTCCATTGCTGGCCAATGCAAGAATGGCATTTACAGGGATGTATCCCCTCGGTGATGGATTTATCATCCATGCGGGCGATCCGATCCTCAGTAACCCAGAGATAGCTCTCTCCGCCAATCTGAAGGCATTTTTTACGGCCAGCGATTTGACGAGAAAGCCCCGAGGATGTCGTATAATCGATTTTTATCCGCTGTCTGAGAATGACGCCCGACAAACTTCGATGTCACTATTTCAGCATGTCATGTTAAATGTGAAGCCGGTTCGTGACGTAAACCCTGTGGCGGAACGTCGTCGAAATTGGTGGCTGTTTACCCGTCCAATTCCTGAGTTACGAAATTCTCTCAAGACCATAAGGCGCTTTGTAGCGGTTCCGCGAACGGCAAAACACTTTACATTCCAATTTGTCGATTCAGAGGCAATAGTAGACACAACGGTTGTTGCTATCGCTGCCGATGATGCGTTTATTCTAGGAATTTTAAGCAGTCGAATCCATAGGATATGGGCGCTAAAATCCGGTGGAACTCTTGAAGATCGACCTCGGTATCAGCACGAATCTACATTTAAGCCCTTCCCCTTCCCCCCCGATGCCCCCGAACCGCTGAAGAACAAAATCCGCATCGAAGCCGAAGCGCTTGACGCATTGCGCAAGCAGGTCTTGGCCGCACATGACGATCTGACGCTGACCAAACTTTACAATGTGCTTGAGGCGCTGAAAGCGGGCCGAGCGCTGACTGATGTCGAGCGTGACATTCATGATCGCGGGCTGATAACGCTGATCCACCAACATCATGACGCCATCGATAATTTGGTTGCAGAAGCCTATGGTTGGCGAACCAATCTTGCAGACGAAGACATCTTGACCCGTTTGGTCGCGCTGAACAAGGAACGCGCCGCCGAAGAGGCGAAGGGCATTATCCGCTGGCTCCGCCCTGAATATCAGGCCCCGGACTACACCACCCCCGTCAACGCCACGCTCGATCTGGGTGAGACCGCTGCGCCCTTGCCCGACAATATCATACCGTGGCCCGAAAAGCTGCCTGACCAAGTCAGCGCCGTTGCCGCGATCCTTTCTGGCTCCGCTACCCCGCTCGCCCCACAAGATGTCGCGCGTAACTTCAAAGGCAAACGCGCCGCGACCGTCCAGCCTGTGCTGGATGCTCTGGCCGGTATAGGCATGGCGAGGCGGCTCAACGATGGGCGCTATGCGGCCTGATGTCTCAATTCATCTGATAACGGCAACCGGCGCAGAGGCACGCTTGTCGACCTCGGCCATCACCGCAAAGGCATTTTGCTGTGCCTGCAATTCAAGTCTAGCGTGATCGAGCACATATGTCCGTGCGAAGCCGTCGACACCCAGTTCTTGATATTGGACGACATGCGTCAATTCATGTGCCCATAAAGGCCGGTTTTTGGCGGTGGTAACAGCTGTAAAGATAATCAGGTCTTCGAGCGCGATTGCGCCTTCTTGCAAATACCACTGCGTCAATGCAGTGCCAAGACTGAGGCGACCGTTTGCGGGTTTCCATTTCAGCTTATCAAAGTCGATGGTGGGGAAATGGGGTTCGAGTTCGTCTCGGATATTTTGGGGAACGGGAAAAGTCTTTTCCAACAGCGCCTGCGAACGCGCCTGCCGGATAGTCTGCGCCAGCGCCGCCCCGCCCACCTGCCGCGCAACGAGATCGGTCGAGCTTCGCATTTGAGTATCCGAACGTCGGCTGATCTCGCGAATGTCTGATTTAAGGTCATAAGTTCTGATCAACGCACCAAGCGGGTGTCCGCTGATTTCCAAGATAAGGAACGCGCCGCCGCTGAGTAGACCCAATGCGAGCAAGAACATCCAAACCGCTCGCATCGGCCTCTTTCGGTGTATCGTAGCCATCCAAGTAAGTTTCCTGCTCTCTCGATAGCGGCCTTTGCGTGTAGCTGCGCAGATTAAAGCATTAAAATTGAAAACGCCATTATTGGTGCATTGCACCGTTCGGCAATCTAAATCGCGGCGTATATCAAGCCCAGGCCCGCGAGGACTGAAAAGGGAGCAACCGTTCTTACCGCCCAAAGAGGTAGGCGCTTTGCCCACCAAATCGCATATCCGGCATGTAACCGAAGCGGGATAACCATCAGGGCAGCGGACGACAATAGGACAAACCAGCCGCCAATCTCGAATAAAGCAGGAAGTTTCGAAGATGCGGCACGGACCACAAGCGCAATGCCACCGAGCATTCGCAAGCCCTGCTCGGTCAGATTGACGCGGTGCGACGACGCGGTGAGGCTTAGGATTTCGAGCGCGCTTTGCGGACGTAGTGCCATCAAGCCGCCCACCGTCATCAGCCAGAACCCGGCTACAATCAAGATTATCAGCGCGGCAATGTCCATGCCTGCTTATAGCAGATGGGTCTTATGTGGCTATCTGTATCTCCACCCCACCGCCAACGCAGCGTCACATTTCGCGAATGACAATCGTTACGGCACGGCGGTTTTGCGCCCACGATTCCTCGTCCGAACCATAAGCGGCGGGGTGTTCTTTGCCATACGAGACCGTATTCATGCGCGCTGCCGAAACACCAAGCGTCTGAAGATAGTTCTTAGCAGCGGTCGCACGACGGTCGCCCAGTGCGATATTATACTCGCGCGTGCCGCGTTCGTCACAATGGCCTTCAATCGTGATTGAGATATTTGGATTACGGGCGAGCCATTCGGCCTGACGGCGCAAGATTTCGCGGTCTTCATTATCGAGCGCAAAGGAGTTGAGCGGGAATAGAACCCTATCGGTTCCCGCATTCCGGATGAGATCGGCTTGACTGCCCGGCCCAATATAATTGCCGTCGGCATCGTAGTCGCCGCTGGCTTGCATCGCTGCCTGACCGTCTCCCGGGACCATTCCGCTGAGGTCCGCTGGAGCGGGCTTCTTGCCGCAAGCCGACAATGCCAGGCTGCTGGCAGCAATCAGGGTAAGGGTCATTGCGCGCTTCATATTCGGGCCTCCGGTTGCATTCTCGCAAGGCCGATAGACCAACCGGTGACGCCAGCGTTATTATAGGTTTTTTATCCATAGCGCTAAAACGGCAACGGCTTACAACGGGCAGGCAATGCAATTGGATGTCACCTCATATATCGCGATGAATGTCCATTCGTCCGGTTCTGGAACCCGCTATGGCAATAATGGCTATCGGTGTGCCTGAGGCTTGGCGATTGCCCGATTTTTTCAATCGCCAACAGAATTGGGTTAGTGCGGCGGCGATTTTGATAACGTCAGTGCTTGCAGCTGTTGTTCTAAAGCCTGTCTTGGATGGCGAAGTATCGTCCGGGCTGATATTTGTCTTCGGGATAACTCTGGTAGGCGCAACCTCGGGGTTGGCGGCATCTTTGGTTTGCGCGCTGATTGCCTCCGCAATTTTCAATTTTGTGGTGGCCGAGCCGGTGCTGACATTTCGGCTAACGACCGGTGAAGATCTGGCCCCGCCGATCATCTTCACCCTGTGCGCCATCGTCTCGGGCGTGCTTGCTGGCCGGTTGAAAGATCGCTCGTTTGAACTGGGCCAAGCCAATATCCAGTTGGAAAGTCTGCTTGAAACGAGCCGCCGCTTGCAAGCTGCTCCAGATATCTTTTCAATCGAACAGATTCTCAAAACATCGGTCGTTGGGAAGCTGGATTTTGACCTGTCGCTTTTTCGGATTCACGAAGGCAACGCCGCACCCTTCGATCCCGCCGAGCATCACCTCGAACTGCTCACTTTGGCGGCAGAAGTTATGAAAAGCGAGAAAGCGATAATGCGGGCGCCCCCTCATATTGCATATCGCCTCGATGGCAGTCGGACATGTGTAGGAGCGCTCGTGGTCCGCGAACCTGATCATGGCCGTATCGAGCCGACCTTTCTGCCTGCGCTTGCCAGTCTGATTGGATTGGCTTTAGAACGGGCGCAATTTGCCGAGGTCATCGCCGAAGCCGAAGCAACGGCGCGCACCGAAGAGCTAAAATCAGCGTTGCTGTCATCAGTGAGTCATGACCTTCGCACGCCGCTCACAACCATAAGTGCGTCTGCATCGAGCCTGATCGAATATGGCGCTCGCTTTGATACTGAAACAGCGAACTCGCTGTTGCGCGGTATTGTCGACGAATGTGAGAGGCTAAACCGGTTTACCGCCAATCTTTTGGAATTAAGCCGGCTGCAATCCGGCGTTGCAGGATTGTCGGGGCAAATATTGTCGGTGGCAGATATTGTCCGGTCGGTAGCCCAAAGAGCGCGACCGCGTGCCGGGAAACGCGAGATCAAATTTGTCGCTCCACGGGAGGAAATTCTCGTTGAAGCGGACACCGCCTTGTTTGAATTGGCTCTCACCAATGTCATCCAGAACGCAATTCTATACAGCGACGATGGCTCGATTATTTTGGTACAGGCGGATGGTGATGCCCGTTTCTGTACATTGAACGTCACAGACCAAGGGTGCGGCATTCCCAAAGAAGATCACTACCGCGTTTTTGACCGGTTTTACCGAGTTAAAAGGAACGAGGCATCGCCACAAGGGAGCGGCCTCGGGCTTGCGATAGCAAAGGGATTTGTCGAGGCCTTTGGCGGTGTGATAGAGATCATGTCCCCGGTCATGGGCGGCCATGGCACCAGCGTTATCATCCGATTGCCGCGAAAATGACGAAGGGAAATGACCGTATGATGCAAGGGCATGTGCTGCTGGTTGATGATGAACCGGCGCTGGTCTCGGTATTGCAGCCGGTGCTCAAGGCCGCCGGTTGCACTGTGACCGTTGCAAGCGACGGCAATGACGCGCTGCGAGGCCTGATCGCACACGATCCTGACGTTGTTTTGCTTGATCTTGGCCTTCCCGACATGGACGGCAAGGCAGTCATCCGCGCGATCCGTGAAACGAGCAAAATTCCTATCATCGTAATTTCGGCCAGACATCAGGAAGCAGAAAAAATCGCGTCGCTGGACGAAGGCGCGGATGACTATGTCAACAAGCCCTTCGAAATTGGCGAACTTATGGCGCGTATCCGGGCTGCGCTCCGCCGTTCGCGTGGTCTCGAAAATGAAAATACCGTCTTTGAATCCGGCCCGTTAAAAATCGACTTTTCGACCCGAGAGGTCGCGATAATGGATCAGGCCGTAAAGCTGTCTCCCAAAGAATATCTGCTTTTGCATGCGCTTGCGCGAAGCGCTGGCCAGGTCGTAACGCATAAGCGCTTACTTGCTGCGGGATGGGGCCAGCATGGCGCGGATAACCAGTATTTGCGGGTCTACATAGGCCTACTGCGCCAAAAGATTGAAGCTGATCCTTCTGATCCCGAGATCGTTTTGACCGAACCCGGTCTAGGCTACCGGCTCAAATTGTTTGCATAAATGACGTCATGAATCGCCTGCAAACACTCATCTGTGGTTGGTGTATTCCGTCGGCTTTGCTTCTTGCAGGCTGCGGCGACAATGCTGCGCGCAAAGCGGAAGAAAGGGCATTTGACGCACTGGGTGTCCTACCATTGCCCCCACCTGCCGAAATACAACGGCAGCGCGATATGATCGAGAGCGTCAATCGGTGCCTTGGCCTTTTGGAATCTGCAGCGGGCAGAACCGATGAAAATATCCTTGCTGCCCTTAGAGAGCGCGGCATAACCCAAATAACGTCGAACGAAATACGACCCCTTCAGTCCAAAGCTAAAGCCGTAGAACAAGAGTCTAGCTTGCCTGATGCTGAAATCGAAGCCCTAGCAACGAGGTCGAGATCATTGTTAGGCGTGTCTCTTGAATCCCGAAAAGCAGTCAAAGAAATCACCGACTGTGTCGAACTTTCGCAAATGGAAGCGCGAAAATCGGCACGATGACGCCGCCGGTTTTTACTGGCACCGCCAACGCTTGTCGCCGTGGCATTCGATTACCGCCTTGGTGACAGTGGACATGATCGACTGTCTCTCTTTCAATGAACGTTCCGTTGACGCGACGAGGACGGCAACCGCGTAATGCTTGCCATCAGGCGACTTCAATATGCCAACATCGTTGAAAGCGGTCACCATTGGGCCAAGCACCTGTCCCGTCCCGGTTTTATGAGCGAGCGTCCATCCGGATGCCAATCCGCCACGCAACCGCTCAGTCCCGGTCGTGCTGGTCCGCATCAAGTTTAGCAAAAAGGCTGTCGATTTGGGCGTAAGAAGCTCGCCATCCTGCAGTTTTGCAAGGGCACGAACCATTCCGTCCGGCGTGGCTGCATCGGCGGGGTTCCCGAGATATTCTCTAAGTGCTTCCTCGCGCACTTTCATGGGCACGGCCTCGCGTGCGTTCCAAAAAGCGCGACCGGTCGAAAATTCATCGCGCCATTCCATACCGGCGATCTGCGACTGGAGCGCTTTCTCGCCCGGACCGACTTTGATTTCATCAAGTTGTTTAAGCGCGAGCATTTGAGTAACGGCCTTCTGACCGCCCACCTTGCGGAAAAGAATGTCATTTGCCGTGTTGTCGCTCTGACTGACCGACAATTTAAGCAGCTCTGCGACGGAGACCTTATATCCGTTTGGACCCAGCCGTTCACGGATTGGTTGATTGAAAACTGTCAGATCACTGCGGTTGACGATAATCTGTTCGGTCAGGGAAATTTGACCCTTATCGACAGCATCAAGAACAGCAATCGCGACCCACAATTTGCTGACGCTTTGCTGCGGGAAAATCGAACCACCGCGATAGGCGGCGGTCCAATCCTCCTCAAGTGAATGAACGGCTATTCCGACTTTGCCATCAAACCCGTCACCAAGTTTATATATCCACTCGGATAGTCCGACAGGCGACGGACGATCGTCATCCGCATCTGAAGCTATAAATCCAGTTTCGCTCGCCAGTGTTATAGTGTCTGCCTCAGATGCGCTGCGGCCAGTGGCAGCATTAACGAGGGTAATCAGCAACGATGCAAGTCCCAATGCCAGCAAAATAATAAGGCCGAGCAAAAGCCCGGGTTTACGCTTGGGTCGGTCGGCTGCTGGCATCGGATAGGCTCGAAAATTGTTATGGGGGATTTCGAGCTATAACATTGGCGGGCCGTGCGTGTTACTATAGGGTTTATATTCTACCGCGTTCGAAGCTGCTGCTTTAAGGACGAATAATGCCCCGAAAACAACACAGCTAAGGCGAACAACCAAAAATGGACGCGGTTAAATGATGGTCGTCAAAAATTTCCTGAAAAGCGAGGCCGCTGGCGGGATTATCCTCATGGCAGCAGCGCTTGCTGCTCTCATTGTAGCAAATAGCGCGCTCTACCCGTGGTATTCCAATTTATTATACGCGCCGACCGGTCCGATACTGTCAGAAAAACTTGGACCTATGAATGCCCATCTGTGGGTGAACGACGGATTGATGGCGATTTTCTTTCTGCTTGTCGGTTTAGAAATTAAGCGCGAATTTGTCGACGGCCGTCTTGTAACGTGGGACCAGCGCCGCCTTCCCTTCATCGCGGCGGTTGGCGGCATGATCGCTCCCGCCGTCGTTTATCTATTAATAACCCGATCGACCCCTGGACTAGCAAATGGCTGGGCGATCCCCGCCGCTACTGACATAGCTTTTGCGATTGGCGTAATGGCGTTGCTCGGCAAGCGCGTGCCAACAGCATTGAAACTGTTTCTGACCACCGTTGCCATCATCGATGATATGGGCGCAGTTATCATTATCGCTGTTGCTTACACCGCGAGCATCAAGGGTGTTGCACTGCTTGCAGCTGCTGCAATTCTAGGTGGGATGTTTTTGCTCAATCGTTCCGGTGTAAGGCATTTGGGTGTCTACTTAATTGGCTTTGCCCTGTTGTGGTATGCCGTTTTGCTATCAGGAGTGCACGCCACGGTTGCCGGGGTTCTTGCAGCATTTGCGGTGCCGGTTATCAAAACACCAGGCTCGGTGGACTCGCCTGACTCACCGTTACACAAGTTGGAACATGCGCTGCACCCTTGGGTAGCCTTTGCTGTCGTTCCAATATTCGGGTTCGCCAATGCTGGTATTTCGCTGGACGGCATCACCCCTGACATTCTGTTTACCGCGCTCCCTCTTGGAATTGCCGCAGGCCTTGTCCTTGGAAAACAGTCGGGCATTTTTGGGCTCATTTGGATCGCAGTGAAACTGGGCTTTGCGAAAAAGCCTCGAGGGACAACTTGGTTGCAGATTTACGGCATGGCCGCATTGTGCGGGATTGGTTTCACGATGAGCCTGTTCATTGGAATGCTGGCTTTTGCGCAATCCGCTGAATTGGTCGAAGAAGCCAAGATCGGTATTTTGGCGGGCTCGATAGTATCAGGATTGATTGGCTATCTTGTCCTTCGGTTCGCGCCGTCGGCTGCCGATCAAGAAGCCATCGAGGAGCGCATTGAGCGTGAAATCATTATGGACGGTGACGCAGACGTTACCGAACGCTCAAAAGCCAATTGAACTAGTCAAAGAATTTGGTGGGCGACATGCAAGCTTGCCGGTTCAGGGGCCAATAGATTTTGCATGCCGCCCGAACGTGCGCCTACTTCGGGGATGAGGCATATTAGTCGGACGGTACCCTCTCGCTATGGGGGTAGGGAGAATGGAGAGCACCGCCCTGGCGCACGTTATCTGTTCAACCCGCAGTGGCAGGGCTGTTCGCAAGAGCGGCGGTCGATCTGTCCTTTAACCGAAGCCTGACGCGCTTCAATTGCTTCAGTTCATTTTGAAGGCCCAAGGCTTTCGATGTGTCGATCAGACGATTTATTCGTCTGTGCCGTTTAGTGAGGTCTTCGACGATATTGGTCATCCGAGTTCTCCTAATTAGTGTTGCTATGCGAACCAATTTAGCGAAATTATCCGATAGAGCTAATTGAAAGAATTGTATTTTATTGATAGGCTGAGCCTATCGGAGATATTTAGTAATGCCTACGCTGCGCCAACTTCAGTATCTTGTCGCTTTGGATGATCTGAAGCATTTCGGACAGGCGGCGGCGGCCGTAAACATATCGCAGCCGACGCTGAGTCAGCAATTGCGCGCGCTAGAGGCCAGGCTGGGAACCACGCTGGTGGAACGCGGATCGCCTTCGGTTTCGCTTACACCCATAGGTAGGGACATTTGCCAACGAGCGCGATCTGTCTTGATGCAGGTCGATGACATCAAAGCTTTTGCTCAACGCAGTCAGGGTGAAATGTCAGGGACAATCCGATTTGGCGTCTCACCCACTTTGGGGCCATACCTCATGCCGGAAATCATTAGCTTAATGCATCGGCGGTTTCCGAGCATCAAACTGTATATTCGTGAAGGCATATCCGCCGATCAGATCCGCGAATTGAATCGTGGAGGATTGGACATGGTTCTGGTGTCCCTTCCTGTCACAGGTCCCGATCTTCATGTGGAACCACTTTTTCGGGAATCGTTGCATTTGGTCGCTCCGCCTGACCACCCGCTTGCACTCAAGGCTACCGTCAATAAGGAGCAATTGAGGGGAGCGCCCATATTGTCGCTGGACCCAAGACACCACCTCCACGGAATTGTTGAGCAGATTTGTAACGACCTCGGTGCAGAACTTTTACGCGATTACGAGGGGTCAAGTCTCGACAGCCTTTGTCAGATGACAGGGTCAGGCCTCGGTGTCTCCGTAATGCCAGAGCTATATCTGAGGTCCGAAGTCGGTGGTCGCAACGTTGTGAAGCGGTTGAACATTTCGGGCTGGGCATCATACCGGTCTATTGCAGCTGTATGGCGGCGCGGTGCGGCATTTACAGAGCATTTTGAGAAGATTGCAGCTTTGATTGGCGGTGAGGCGCGGCGTACGCTGAGCGAAACGCTACCTTAAATCGGAACGATTAGAATGAAGAAGTGAACATCAAAATATGGCGTCTGATGCATCAATTGTCCTCTTTCGAAGTCTCCACTGTCTGCGGATTGAAAAGCGCCACCCGACATGAACTGCTGCGAATCCAACGGCGGACGCCACTGTCGCAAACAGGACGAGGCCAAATAGTGTTGGAAGCGAAGCACTTGTAATCATTGTCAGCACCGACACGACCTGATTGCTGTCCGCCAAAGCTTCTGAACTTTTATTGGCCAACCGCGAGTTTAGCAGAAAGGACCCAGTCTGGAACGCCGCGTAATATATTGGCGGGAAGGTTAAAGGGTTGGTGACTAGTGTCGCCGCAGCAGCAATCAGCAAGTTACCGCGAGCCGTCGCCGCGAGTAATGCGGCCAACACAATCTGACCGAGTGGAACAATGAAACCCACAAATAAGCCAAGCGCCACACCACGCGCGACATTGCGACGATTGAAATGCCAAATCTCGGGATGAGTTAAACGATATGCAAAAGGGCGTATCCAGCGGTTTGCAAGGATACTCTCACGCTCAGGCGTAATTTTCTTGAACCATTTCCTCACGAGTGACCCTAGTTCTGCCAACGCTATGCAATGGCTATAATTGACGAACTTTTGTTTAGAATAACCATATACGGGTCCGGTGAACACCGGTTGAATGCTGCACATTTGTTGAGACAAACTGAATTATTATTGATGGGCAAATAACGCAGTAAGCATAAGGTAACTTCTGGAACAGAGTCGAACGGCCGCCATATTGTCGCTTGCTGACAACTTCTTATTGAAATCGTGGAATTGTTGCGCCATCAGACTGCCATTCGATGGACCCGGCTTGCCGGGTGGCTCGGCCCGGCGCCTATCCCCGGGACAATTGGGCACAACGCTTGCCCGTATTGATTTTGGATTTTTTATGTCAGTTCTCGCCTCGCTTCGCCGCGAATGGCTTTCCAACCCGCGCGCGGATATTCTCGCCGGTATTGTTGTTGCGCTCGCACTCATTCCGGAGGCCATCGGCTTTTCAATCATTGCGGGAGTCGACCCAAGCGTCGGGTTATATGCTTCGGTTGCCATCGCCATTGTGATTTCGTTTACGGGCGGTCGTCCCGGCATGATTTCTGCTGCAACCGCCGCTGTTGCTCTGCTCGTCATACCTCTGGTGCGCGACCATGGCGTTCAGTATCTTTTTGCAGCGACAATTTTAATGGGTCTTATACAGATTATCGCCGGACTTTTGCGTCTCGACCTGATGATGCAGTTTGTTTCGCGGTCGGTCATTACCGGCTTCGTCAACGCGCTCGCCATTCTGATTTTCATGGCCCAGCTTCCCGAGCTGACCAATGTGGGTTGGGAAACCTATGCGATGGTCGCTGGCGGACTAGCAATCATATATTTGTTCCCCCGGCTGACACATTCGGTGCCGTCGCCATTGGTGGCGATCATCGTCCTGTCGGCGATCACCGCATTTACGGGCGTAGATGTTAACAAGGTCGCCGACATGGGTGCATTGCCGCAGGGTCTGCCGAGTTTTGCCTTGCCGGACGTCCCGCTTAATCTCGAGACATTACAGATCATCCTGCCTTATTCGCTGACCATGGCGGCAGTCGGTCTACTGGAATCCTTGCTCACGGCGCAAATCGTTGACGATATGACCGACACCGAAAGCGATAAGCGCCGCGAATGCGGCGGGCAAGGTAGCGCCAATATCGTTGCCGCTTTCTTTGGCGGGATGGGCGGCTGTGCGATGATTGGCCAGTCGGTCATCAACGTGACTTCGGGCGGAAGGACCCGCCTTTCTTCGTTCGTTGCTGGCGCATTTCTGCTATTCCTGCTGGCGGTTCTTGGTCCCTATGTAGGACAAATCCCGATGCCTGCATTGGTCGCGGTGATGATCATGGTGTCCATCGGCACATTTAGCTGGAACTCTATTCCCAATATGCGAAGCCATCCATGGACGTCGTCTGTGGTTATGGTGGCGACAGTTGTTGTTGTGGTCGCAACCCACGATCTGGCCAAAGGTGTGCTGGTCGGCGTACTGCTGTCGGGCATCTTCTTCACTGGCAAGGTGCGCAATATGTTTGCCGTTGTTCGCACCGCGTCCGTAGACGGCATCGAAGCGAGCTATGTCGTGACTGGCCAGATATTCTTTGCATCAGTTGACCGTTTTACCCGGGCCTTCCTGATTGAAGATAGCGCAAAGCGCGTGACTATCGACGTTCATGCTGCGCATTTCTGGGATATATCGGGTGTTGGCGCACTCGATAAAATAGTGGCTCGCCTCAGGCGTGATGGACGCGAGGTAGAGGTGATAGGCTATAATGAAGCGAGCGCCGACATCATTGATCGGTTTGCCCTGCATGACAAAACGGGGGTTGAAATGGGCGCATTCCCGCATTGAGATTCAGATATACGCAAAAATAGGACAATCGCGAAATGTGGGACATCCGGTGCGAACCAACGGGTGCACTGCTGTTTTGGCGACCGCCAGTTTTATCTCTGCTTTTCCAAAAGCTGCATATTCGACGCGTGCTTCGCTTCAACTGTCCTCTATGTCGAGCATGGCGACCATTTTGCGACACCGCGCCAATCCTCGCATAATATGATATTCGACTCCTTGATTGCTGATACCAAATTTCTCCGCGATTTCGGCATAAGTCATCTGCCTTAGCCGGTGCATAAGAAGGATGTGCCGTGTCTTTCGCGGCATTTCGCGAAGCGCCTGCCAATAAACACGCCGCAAATCCGCTGCCTCAATATGCCAAGTTTGCTGGGCAACAACTGGAGCATCGCGACCCTCGTCGAGCGGGTACATGACGTATTGCTCCCGCATCCTTCGCCTCGAGCGCTCAATCAGTATATTGCGCGCCGTCCGGGTCAGATAGGCTGAAGGATTGTCGAGCCTTTCAAACGCACCGCTGTGAAGCACCCGCGTAAACGCGTCTTGCACAAGATCGGGCGCAGCCTCCCAGCCAACCCGTCGTCCAAAAAATCGAAGCAGCCGCCGATTTTCGGAACGATAGAATGCGTCGAACGACGCAACTCCATAGGGCGCGGTCATGACCGTTGCTCCGGGCATTCGCCTAAATATAGCGGCGCGTCCCGTAAAGCACGGTAGAGTGTGATCCCTGCCTCGATCCGGTCAAGAATGAAGGTATCGCGTTCGGCCTTCGCAATTCGGATGTCGGTCTTGGAATAGACTTCGATACCGACTGCGCAGCGGTCGCCAAGTTCGCTGCCGATGACGTCGCGGGCGCGGCGCCAGCAACGTTCGTCGGTAAATAGTGGATGATTGACGACGACCCAGAACTCGTAGTCGGAAAACCCAATCGTCTTGTTGTCTTCGTACCAAGATCGTCGCGCGTAAGGACCGATGACGATAATCCGCCTGATTGTTCCCCGCTCGGGTGCTTGCACCTGATCCGGTTCAAAGCAGGCGCGCAATATGCGCGTTATGCGTTCGACCTCGCGTTGCTTGCGGCGAATGAGATGTCCAACGCGCGCCATCACGACCTCGCGCGCGTAAACGTCGTTCATATGTGGGGTAGTCATTTATAGCTCGCACAACGGCGGTCCGTGCAATCAAGCGCGGATGTGCAAGCGGTGTCCGCTGTGCGCCGCTATCGCGGTTTACAGCAACTGCCCGGCCTTAGCGGTCGGACCTACATGATGCTGGCAGGACTTTCCTCGGAATGGCCGCCAGTCGTTCCATTCCGCTAAGGGATTATGCCAGAATCAGAGAGTCTGGGCAAGCTGCCCAACGCGCAGCTTCTATTTTTGTGCTGCGGCCTTTTCGAGTTCGGTAATCTTTTCGGAGCAGACCTGATGAACGACACGGCCCAATTCTTCAACGCGAGCGGCAAGCCAGGTGAGTTCCTCCTCACTAATCTTGTAATGCTTTGAATAACGGGCTTTGGTATACGCCTCTTTCAGTTTTTGGAACATCGCACGTTCGCGGTGAGCATCCTCGGGCCAAATGCCGTAGAGGCGGCGATCAAGGCCTTCGGCAAGCGAGCGCAGGAAGGCGATATTGTGGTTGTAGGGCGTGTAGAACGTCAAGGTTAGAAGTAAGCCCTGATAGAGGCGTTCGGTCGCTTGATGAAGATCGAATGCGGTCTTTTTCCAGTCACCATGTGTACAAGCATCTTTGAAACCCCGAAAGAAACTGGCTGCACCCGAACTGTTGTCCTCAAAATACTCCTTTGCCGTATCTAATGCCTGTTTCGCTGTCTTGGGCTTGGGCGTCGCAAGCTCGCTACTGTCGGCCTCATATAGCGCGATGCCGTCCCTCGCGACCTCCATGAAGAAGACCCGGCCATGTGCGAGGCCGTCATTAACCTCGTGCAGAGAATGAACGATGAAGTTAACCGGCGTGTGCAGGGTCTTTTCGATGGTATAGGCACGGATCAGCCGTTCCTCCGCCTTGGCCCAATAAGCGGCACGGTCCGTCAGTTCCTTTTGACTGACGATGATCAGGATGTCGTAGTCGGATTTATACTGGTTCGCAGATAATGGCGCATCTACCCAATCACCGCGCGCGTGACTACCAAACAGGATGGTCTTGAGAATGCGCGCGCCTTTGCGCGGACCGGTCGCATTTTCCGTGGCTCCGCGAAACTCGTCGAAAATGACTTCGACTATGCGTTCAAGCTCACGTTGCTTGGTTGCCGGAAGATGATTGAGGTCGTTACGCATCTTCATGAATCTTCGAGAATATTGGCTGCGTTGGCAAGCACAATATAGGGTGATTACCACAGGCTTAGGCTTCAGACTTATAGTCAGCTTTGATCGGCAAAATGGCCCGCAAAACGTGCGCGACTTAAGTCATCAATACTGGAGAATAGACTCGGATCGTATCAATGTCGATCTTGCGCGCAAAATCCGTCCTTTGCCGAACGGAATCTATGCCAGCCAGTCAGATAATCGTTTGCCATTGGAGAACGGCGGGTCCGATCCTGAAATTTTGCTGTCGCCACAGGTCTCTAATCTCAGCCATCCGTAAGAGGGCCTACCTATCTCTAACCATTCATAGCTATTCGCCGCCCACTGCCGCTTTTCCTTCGCTTACACTCACTGTCCTTAAAAACGCTCTTGCGCGACCCCCCTTTCTCGCCAATTATTTGCTCATGGGGAGCCAATGACCGTCAAAGAATGGAACTGCATCCCATGCCTGAACATGAAAGAATCCTACGACTGAAAACCGTACTCTCCCGCACTGGCCTCTCCCGTTCGACCATGTATCGCAAGATCGCCGAAGGCACCTTCCCGTGTCAGATCAAGATCAGCATTCATGGCGCTGGCTGGCGCGAGTCCGCCGTCAATCGCTGGATAGCCGATCCGGTCGCTTTCCGCGACGAGAGCGCGGTGCCATGATCGCGCCAGTTCCGCCCGATCCGATTTGCGTGAAGATAAACGATGCCGCACGCATGATCGGCGTAGGGCGCACTAAGTTATATGAACTGATTGCGACAAACCAGATCGACGTGATTAAGCTCGGCAAATCGACGCGCGTCACGACGGCGAGCCTGCGCGCGCTTGTCACGCGGCAGCGCGCATAGGAGTAGCTTCGTCAGACTTTGCACAGGACGTGTCTAGATACACGGCCCATCGCGCCATCAAGTCGCGGCGCTTGTCGAAAAAGTCCGTGCGTCGATAGGCCGCTTCGACCCGGTTCGGCAGTTTATGCGCCAGCGCCTTTTCGACAACTTCCTTCGGAACATCGGTGGATTCTGCAGCCCAATCGGTGAAGGCGGAACGAAAGCCGTGCACGGTCACGCCGGTTATGCCGTCGTCACGCAGTAGCTTGGTCATCGTCATGTCGCTTATCGGCTTTTTACCACTATTCGAGAAAACAAACCCTTCATCGCTCGTCCGCTCACTCCATCGCCTGCGTAGCAAAGCCACGACGGATGCAGACAGCGGCACCACATGTTTCTCGCGGGCCTTCATACGCTCACCAGGAATCGTCCAAATCGACCGGTCCAGATCGAACTCGGTCCATACGGCGAACCGAGTCTCGTTGGATCGGACTGCGTTGTAGATAGTGAAACGCAAGGCGTCGCGTCCTGCTGTTGGGGAAGCCGACGCCAGCTTCGCCATCAGGCCCGGGACATCGCCATAGGGCATAGCGACGAAATGTCCCGCCTTGTCGTTTTGACGCGGCAACCCTTTTCTCACTGAGCGCAGGGACACCTCGTTGGAAAGCCATCCTTTGATGTACGCGAAGTCCAAAACTACGCCAATCCGCTGAAGGATGCGTCGTGCGGTTTCAGGAATTTCCAGCCAGATCGGTGAGAGCACCTCAACGACACAGGCGCTGTCCACCCTATCGACCGGCCTTTTGCCGATACGAGGGAACACATGCCGTTCAAAACCAGATAGCCAGCGGGCGTGATGCCCCTCGTTCCATCCGCCACCCAATGTTTCATGGCAAGTACGTGTTGCGGCCTCAAAGTTCGGTGTGACCCTACGCGCCTTTTGGCGTTCTACCACGGGGTCAAAGCCATCGCGCACCCGGCGACGTAAATCTGCTGCCGCCGTTCGAGCGTCGGCTAGCGATACTTCATAAGCTGATCCCAAGCCATAGTCGTGGCGTTGCCCGTTGAGTTGCATTCGCAAGACCCATGTCCGCGCGCCACTCGGTTTGACAACTAGGCACAAGCCTCGGCCATCGACATGACGACCGGGCTTCGCGTTTTTAACTTTTAATACTGTTAGCGCCATCAAGTTCGATTCCCTGACAAGGAACCATACCGCCACAAACGGAGGTATTTCGGTCCCACAATCCTTCCCACACTTTAGTAGGAATTCAGGCAAATCAGGGCGACCGACCGCGAACGGCTTACAACATAAATCACTGTATTTACAGTGTGATTGGAGATGCCTTGACACTGTCTGACACGAAAATTATAGCGCCTCAGCGTCTACCATTCTTTCAATTACTTAGTGACCTTGTGTGATTTCCAAAATCATTCCAGCGACCACGTATTAGCGGGTGTGGTGTTAAATTGTCGCCATCGCTTTCTTAGCGATTCTTGTTTTCTCGCAATTTCACGCAAGCCATGGCCAGTCTGCGCCAAAGACCCATAATTTCTTTTAATATGACCATCGATGTTCAGCGGCCTAGTGCCCGCTAACGCTAACATTTCGGACATAAATCATTGATTAGCTTTGAGCTAAGACCTGCCATTCGTCCACGACATTTAATTGCGCCAGTTTTACATCCGGCTATGAACTTGAATCACCTTCATTTTTGCGAAGGGAGCCATAGGCTGATTCGAAATCTAGACGGTTAAGTATAGGTGGGGGCTGGAAACCGAATGTTGGTTATTTCCCGGCGTCCTGCCCGCTTTTCCATCTGTACGACAATGTCGATCATCGATTTTGCGTAATGGATGGTTTCGGCGCGCGACAGGCCAAGGCCTGCCTGCATGCACATGAGGGCGATCTGTTCGAAAGCGCCCTCGGTGGAACTGGCGTGGATGGTGCTTAGCGAGCCCGGGTGGCCGGTGTTGATCGCTCGAAGAAAGGTTACGGTCTCGGCACCGCGCAACTCGCCGACCATCAGCCGGTCGGGCCGCATGCGGAGCGATGCCCGCATCAGGTCATCGATAGTCACCCTTGACTCGCCTTGATCCCCTGCAACCGCAACCAGCCCGATCGCATTGGCGCGCGCCAGTTTGATCTCTGGCGCATCCTCGATCGCTATCACGCGTTCGTTTGCCGGAATTTCCTTGAGCAGCGCGTTAAGCAGTGTGGTCTTACCCGAGGATGTTCCGCCTGATAGCAATATCGTTTTCCGCGCAGCAACTGCGTGGCGCAGAAAGGCGAGAATGTCGCCCTGCGCTAAGGTTGCAGCGAGCGACGTATCTACATGAGGCGTGTTGCCGCCGTCGGCGCTGGAAGCATCAAAGCCGGCTGTTTTGAGATAATCTTCAAGCGTCAGGTCGTGAACGATATGCTTGCGGATGGCGAGCGCAACGTCGCCGCGCGTTGCAGGTGGCAACACCATCTGAACACGGGCTCCACCGGGCAGGATCGCCGCCAGCAGTGGCGTCTCGCGGTTCACGCCCTGATGGTTAATCCGGGCAATCTGGTGCGCCAGCCGTTCGAGCAATTGCGCGTCGATGGCAGGCGCGTCATGGCGCTCCATTTGCGCAGCGCCGATACGTTCGACCCAGACCTCGCCGGGGCGGTTGACCAATATTTCGGTCACATCGCCAGCATCGAGCCACTCGGCAAATGGCGCGAGATAGCTGTTGAGGTAGACATTGCTTGGTTCCCCCGCGATTGGGGTCATCATGTTCATTGCGGGTCGCCGTCAGTGCCCGAAAAGTCGAGATCACGCGCGGTGAAGATACGGATGGCGGTGCCTTGCGCGACTTTTACCGTGGGCGGGATGTTGATATCCCGTTGCAAGGCGATGCCTGCAACGCTTTTGGCATCATCGGCGGTGCGGACCACGACGTCGTTGCCTCCGCGCTGCAACAGGCCAAGGCCCGATTGCACAACCGACAGCAGGATTGCCGAACCGAAACGCTTGAGGAAATGGCTGTCCACCTTGCCGCCCAATCCGGCACGGCCCAGCGTATCTGTCGCTGGAGAGCCCAAAGAGATAGTAACGCCGTCGGGCCGCGTCAGCCGGGTCCAGACGATGAAGGCGCGCGATTGCCCAGCGGTGAGGCCGGAGCGATATTGGCCGATAAGGCGGCTGCCGCTGGGGATAAGGACGCGCCTGCCGTCAAAGCCCATGACGTCGCGGCTAACGACCGCGCGAACGTAGCCGGGTAGGTCGGAATTGATCGCTGTTTCGAGTACACCGGCGATTATTGCGCCTTGAGGTACAGTGTAGCTGCTATTGGCAATGCGGGTTGCCCGCGCGGGCGCATTTTCCGCTGCCGCAACGCGGTCGGCGAACTTGTCCTCGGCGCTCAGGTCATTGTCTTTCATGCCGGCAAGCCCCGGCGTTGGTGGCAGCAAGGCGACGCCGCTTTTGGTCAGATCAACGACGACACCGGGCGACTGGAAGCGGTTTGCACCAACCGCGCGCGGCCCCACAACGCCCAATATCGGTGCGCCATTTGCGTCGAGCGGCGGCGGCACAAGCGAAGGCGGTGGCAATTCGGGCGGCCCTGGCTTCAAGACTGCCTTTGGTACCAATCCGCCTTGCGGGATGACGGTCGCAACGCTTGCAGCAGCTGGCAAAGGTGCATTTGTCTGGTTTGCATCGCCGCGACTTGTCGCCAGCGTGGTAAAGGTCAGTATTCCAAGCAGACCGATACCGACAAAGCCCAGCTTCATTCCGGGCGAAAACCCCGCCGGCATAGCGACCGGCGACAACACTGGCTGGTTTGCGCTATCGAGCGCCTCGGCACCCATCGCACTGCGCGGATCGGCATCGCCGGTTTTCAAAACGCTCATGGCTTTGCCTCGATCGATTTGCAGCCAAACAGCCCGCATTTCTTTTTGGCACGCGGGCGCGGCGCATCGGGGCCGGGCGTTGGAACGGCATAGGCGTCGTTGAAAATAATCGTGACTTCCTTGCCGTGGCGCAGGACGAACTGCGGCGCGACCTGCTCGACGACGGTATACGGCCCGCGCACGGCAAAGTTGACGATGCTTTCACCGGCGTCGGGCGTGATGCTGAATATGGCAGGCGCAGAAGCTCCGGCAGCAAAGCGGAAATAGGTCGCCTTGCCGTCATCGAAAACCTGTTCGGGAACATTCCCCTTGGCGCCGTCATAGCTGTAGGCGCGGTTCCAATATTCGGGCGGCGTGGCGATCAACGGCGGCGGCGTTGTCGCGACTTCTGCGGCTACCGGCTTTTGCGGATAGCGAAAGCGCACGGCATAGACGATCTGGCTTTGCGGTACGCGCAGGCCCGATTTTGCGACCAGTTCCAGATTATACCGGCGCTGGTTGGTGATGATCGAAAGGTTGGTTGTCGGCGGTGTTCCAACAGGCTTAAGGAACATGATTGTGCCCGCGCCATTGGGTGTCACCTGCCATCCCGAAGAATCGCCGATGCCGACGGTCTCGATTTTCTCGCCGGGTTCGAATTCCAGCATCATCTGATAACCGGTGTGGCCGGTCAGGCGGATGACGGCGTCAGGGTTGTATTCGACGTAACGGATGTTGGGAGCGACTTGCGAGCCTTCCGCAAATTGCGCAGTCGCAGGTGCAGCAAGCATCAGGCTTGCTAGCAAGGCGCAAAGATATCTTCCGGTCATGCGGCGTTCCTGATGGCTTTGATTGGTGCACGGACCGCCGTTACGCGTCCCCGCGAAATCCGTCGGTCGGCATTGAAATTGTCATGGCGTGCCTGCGCGCTGTCGCCATCGAAGCGTTGCGGCAGCAGGATGGCGCGCTGGTTTGCGGCGCTTATGGTCGAAGTCGCCATCGCCGAACGCTCGATGGAGCCGACGAGCGATTGCATCCGTTCATTGTAAATCACATTGGCAGGTTGCATAGAATCGTGATGTGATTGCACGGTGACCGGAGCGTTTTCGGCACTACGGCTCTGGCCAAAGGCCAGCGTCCAGCCGCTGACAATCGTCCGGCCAATGCGGAACAACTGGACCGACACCGCAACCATCACCAGCACTACGACCATGATGGCGAGCGCCGAGCGGAGCGAGAAAATGCCTTGGCCTGCCGCCACATACATTTCGGTTAGCACCGGCTCCAGCAGCGCAACTGCCCCCGCCGATGTCATCATCGCCATTATTGGCACCAGCGCCATTAACACCGCTGCCCTGCCCCAGCCCAGCGTAAGTCCGCGCGTTGCGGCGAACAGGCCCAGAACGGCAAATATCGGGCCGAGCATCAACAGCAAACCGAGGATGATTTTAGCCACTACCATCACGCCTGCCGAGGCCAGCACCAGCAACAGCGCGCTGAGCAGCAGCATGTTGGGCCCGAGCGAATCCTTTGGGGCAACAAAGGCGGTTATGCCCGTTGCCGTCGCAGGCAAATCCTCGGGTTCGGCAATCATCCCGGCCGGCATCGCCTGTTCCGGCCTTGCGTCGAACTCGGTCCATGCATCGGCGAGGTCAACCATCCGTCCGGACAGCATATCAACGCGCTCGGTAATGCTGCCCGCTTTTGTTTCGGCGGGATTGACCGCGGTCACAATTTCCTGCGGCCCGTCGGTCAGGACGTCATAGACCAGCACCTGATAGGTCGCCCAATTACTGGTCAGCGCGAGCACCGCGCCGATCATCACCATGCGCGGCATCATCTCGCTGATGTTGAGCGTCGAGCGGCCAAATATCAGCCGATAGCCGACCAAAGCGACATAAAGCGTCAGCGCAATCGTAAGGCCATAACTGAACATGCTGCCCGGGCCGAGCAGATTGGCATAGCCCGCCTGCACGTTCGACTGCATGTAGCAATCGACGGTGTTGACCATCGTTTCAGCCGAGCCCGCAGCCGGATTTATGGCGGCGCAATTTTTCACTAGCGGCGCGCTCCGGCCCAGAGCACTGAGGGCCCTTCGTCGGCGGCCTGCAACAATTGCGGCATCCAGTCGGCAGGTGCGTCACCATGATCGCGGCGCAATTCGTCAAGCTTGCGGACGCTGGTTTCGCGGCCAGAGAGCACGGTGATCGCATCGGGCATATCCGCCATGTCCAGCCGCGCGACAACGCTGTTGCCGCCCTGTTTGATCAAAACACAGCGCAGATGTTCGGGCAATGACCGAACGAGGTCGAGCTCATGCTCGGTCAGGCCAAAGCCGTCGCAATAATCCGATGCTTGCGCCTTGGGATTGCTCATGAATAATTGCGTCGCCGACTGCTCGATGATGGTTGCGGCAATCTTGCTTTCAATCGCATCGCTTGCGCTTTGCGTGGCAAAACCAACGACGCCATTGCGTTTTCGGATGGTCTTCATCCAGTCCTTCAGCCGGTGGACAAAGACTTCATCGTCGAGCGCTTTCCAGCCTTCGTCGATGATGATCATCGACGGCGTGCCGTCGAGCCGTTCGTCGACACGGTGGAAGAGATACATCATCGCCGGCGTGCGCAGCAGCGGATTGTCGAGCAACGCGGTCATGTCGAACCCAGCGGTGCGGGTGTCGAGATTGAGCTGATCCTGAGCGTTATCGAACAACCAGGCATGTTCGCCAGCGCCATACCAGGGTGCCAGCCGCGAAGCGAGGTCGCCGCGGATGGGACGCGTACCGCCTGCGAGCAGTTCGACCAGATAACGCAGTTGCCGGTGTTCTGCAGGCTGGTCGAAATTGGCTTCGACTGCGCTGGCAATAATCGCGTTTTCATCGGCGGTTAGCTGACCACCGGCTGGTGTCAGGATTTGCGACAGCCACTGACGCAAAAACGCCTGATTTGCCGCGCTTCCGGGTAACTGCAGCGGGTTGAAGCCCGTTGGCGTTCCAGGACGAAGCACATCATAATGCCCGCCAATCGCGCGGATGAATATTTCCGCGCCGCGATCCTTATCGAAGAAGAATGTGCGCGGTTTAAACTTCTGTGCCTGTGCGATCAGGAAATTGAGGACGACGGTCTTGCCCGAACCCGATGGCCCGATCAGCGTGAAGTTGCCGAGATCGCCGCTGTGCAGGTTGAAGAAATAGGGCGTACTCGATGTCGTTTCGAGCACGGTGATCGGTTCGCCCCAAGGCCCGCCCGCTGGCACACCGATCGGGAAGCCATGCAGCGAGATAAGGCCGGACAGGTTGGCGGTCGACACCAGTGCCTTGCGCGCGATAAAATCGGCGTTGCCGGGGAATTGCGCCCAAAATGCGCTTTCGAGATTGAGGTCTTCGCGCACTGCCACCGCACCAATATCGGCGAGCGACGCCTGCACGTCGGCGACCGCTGCATCGAGCGCCGACAGGCTGCATGCGCGGACGTGGACAGTCAGATGATGCTCGCCGTAAGCCGCAGCACCGCCGGTTAATTCGTCTTTCGCGCCGAGCAGTCCCTGACGCAATGTGGTGGTTTCGTCGGACGCGGCGCGTAACCTGCGCAGCGCCAAACCAATGCGCTCATCGGCAATCTGCCGATCGACAAAGGCAAAGCTTTCGGTCAATGTCAGTTCGTGCGGCAGGCGCAGCAGATTGTCGAGCATACCGGGCGTGGTGTTCGCCGGATAATCCTTGATCGACACTATCGCACCGAAACGCGACGTGTCGGCGCTTGCGCCTTTCAGATGCAGCGCATCTAGGCCAAAGCTAATCCGCTTATAGGGAAGATATTGCCCAGCATCGCCGGTCGGTTCCAGCACCGGTTGCATCTCGCTATTGTAGAGCGCGGACAATATCTCCAATGGCTCTGAACAGATGCCGCTCGCGCCTTGATAACGCTCAAGTACACGCGGACCATAACGGGTCAGTGCCGACAGCAAATTGGTGCGCGCCGCATCGAGTTCGCGTAACTCGCGCGCTTGTTCAGCAAGGCGCTCAGCGCTGTTGCGTTTACCGCTGCCCCATTTGGTGAGGCGCTCGACAATACCGACTTTACCGCGCGCCGGACGGCGAACGAGCATCAGGACGATGTCATTGATGTAAAGCTGCTTGCTCCGAAGGCGCTGTTGCCATGCGGCGTCCAAAACGCGGGCGAACCCTGCCGGTTGCTCACCTGAAAGCTCTGCGGCCACCTGACGTCTGATAACATGGCAGTAAAGCATCAAGTTGCTGTTCGCGATGCCGCGCATGACGACGTCGCGCACAGCGGCCATGTGGTTTAAGGTTTCGCTGTCGGCGGTTTCAAAGGCGATACCGTCGAGCTGGATCATCTGGATCAACTCGCCGGTGCGGGTCACCAAAGTATGATCGTTGAGATGCCCCGCATAAGGCAACCGGTCGCCTGCACGCGGGTCGAGCTTGGCGGGATTTTTTGATGCGGCTTTCATGAGTCAGGGCCGATAGCTGTTGCAGCGCCACAGATCGTGGGTGCGCGTGCGGCCGCAGCGGCTCATCTTGGTAATCCACAGATCGAAAATCCGCGGCTCGCGCAAACAGGCCATATAGCCAATGGCATGAATGATGACGGCGGCTGGAATTGCCCAGAAAGACCGGCTGATCAGGAAAATCTCGGTCGTAACGACCAGATTGATTATGAAATAGCTATAGGTAACGCCCGCAAACATCTGCGGCTGCGTCAGCGCGCGAAATACAGGGATGCGGTTGAGCGGGGTCATAAACTAGCCCCCGACAGCAGCGACGCGAATTCCCGAAACAATAGCGGTCGCACCAAACAGCACGAAGCAACCGACAATGACCGTCGCGCCAAAGCGCCAGTTCATCCGGCCTGTGAGCATCATCAAGCCAACGACGGCGACAGCGATAACCGCAGCGGTGGTAGCAACATTGCCAAGCAAAGTCCCCTGCATCCAGCTAAGCGCGTTGACAATCGGTCCGGAACCCTGGGGGTCAACACCAGCAACCTGCGCAAAAGCAGTTTGCGGAAGCGCGGTGACAAGCGCGCCCAGCCCAAGGAGTCTTTTATTGCCTCTCGTCATGCTTACCCTCGCTTAATACCCACTGCCGAACGCCGGTACCGACATTCGCCGCATAATTTTTCGCACATAATCCTGCGTTTCCCGATAGGGCGGGATGCCGCCATATTTCATCACCGCGCCGGGTCCTGCATTGTACGCGGCAAGCGCGAGCGGGACATTATTTCCGAAGCGTTCTAGCTGCTCGCGCAAGTAGGCGGCGCCGCCTGCAACATTCTGACGCACGTCATGCGGGTTGGTGACGCCGAGCTGCCTGGCGGTACCGGGCATCAACTGCATTACACCAATCGCGCCCGCCGACGAACGCGCACGGGGATTATATCGCGATTCCTGCCAAGCAACCGCATCGACAAGTTGGCTATTGATACCGTAACGCGCAGCGGCATGCTCGATATGCTGCCGGATACCGTTTTGCGACGGTGTTGGGATAGGCATCGGCTGCATTGCCACAGGGGCATAGCCGTCGATCATTGGTGCGGCTTCCGGTTGCCAGGCGGGCTTTGATATTTCGACAAAATTGCCGCCACTTCCCAGCTCGAACACATCGGCATGCGCCGCCACGGGTGTGAGCGTCGTCGCCAGAAAGGCGAAAAACACAGAAAAGTTGCGACTTGAGGCCATGCCAAAATCCTAGGCGGCACAGATTGATAATTGGTTAATAATTCCTGTCTGCCCGCGGCAATCACGCCATTTACTAAGGACACTTAACCATCAACGGAAAGAGTCCGTTGAATAATCTGTGGCAGCTCCCGTTCACCATAAAGCCAATTCCGGCAACTCCGGCATTTGCTTTCGGCACATATCGGGGAGTGGGTATGAAGGAAGCATTGCGTCCGCTGAGCACGGAATCCGCAGTCGAAGTCGACGCGCCAACGGACTTTGCGCCATCGATAACCGAAAACGTCACGAAGGCTGGAATTCCTGTATATGCGCTGGCGCCGACCGCAATTCTTGCGGCATGCGGCGGTGGGGGCGGCGGCAGTCCAACAGCAGCGACCCCTCCTCCGCCAACCGTTCAGGTCGCGAAACCATCGACCGAAGCAGAAGCCGCACGCTTCATTCTGAAATCCAGCCTGTCCGTCACCGACGCCGAAATCAGCAACATCCGGTCGATAGGCTATGAGCCTTGGCTCAACGCGCAAATGGACGCCCCCATCAGCCAGACTGGCGTCGCATGGCTTTCTTCGCGCGGCTATGATCAGGTCACCGCCGATAACTTCTTCGACAATGAATATCCAGGCGATTACATGATCTGGAACCAGCTGATGAGCGAAGCCAATGGCGTTCGCAAACGCGTCGCGCTGGCGCTGTCGGAATTTTTTGTGGTGTCGCTCGGCGGACTCGATTTCAGCTGGCGGGCGCAGGCAATTGCTTTTTATTGGGATCAGCTAAACAGTAACGCATTCGGCAATTATCGCAAATTGCTCGAAGACGTCACTCTAAACCCGGCAATGGGCTATTATCTCAGCACGCGCGGTAACCGGAAAGAAGACACGCGAACAGGTCGCGTACCCGACGAAAATTATGCCCGCGAGGTCATGCAGCTCTTCACCATCGGCCTGTACCAGCTCAACAATGATGGCTCGCGCAAACTGGATGCGAACGGCCAGCCGATTGAAACCTATAACAATAGCGACGTCACCAATCTGGCTCGTGTTTTCACTGGCTATGACTGGGATTTCACGGGGAATGTCAGAACACCGTCAACGGGTGATCCGAACCGGCTCATCAACGGTACAGGATATGTCCTGCGGCCAATGACGCTCGACCCATCGAAATGGGAGCGCCCCAGCACAACCAGCCAGCATTCAACGCTGGAGGCGACTTTCTTGGGCACAACAATTCCGGCGAATACCGACGGGACCGCAGCACTCAAGACAGCGCTCGATACATTGTTCAACCATGCCAATGTCGGACCATTTTTCGGACGGCAGATGATCCAGCGGTTGGTGACGAGCAACCCGAGTGCAGCCTATGTCGACCGCGTGGCGCGGGTTTTCAACGACAACGGCTCTGGGGTTCGTGGAGATTTAAGGGCCGTGTTCAAAGCCATATTGCTGGATGTCGAAGCGACGAATGCGGCGGGCCTTACTACGCCAACATTCGGCAAGGTTCGCGAACCCATGCTCCGCTTCGTCCAATGGGCGAGAACATTCGGCGCCACATCGACCACTGGCAACTGGCGGATCGGCAATCTTTCCGACATCGTAAGTGGCCTCGGTCAGAGTGCGCTGCGGTCGCCTTCAGTCTTTAACTTCTTCCGCCCCGGTTATGTCCCGGCCAACACCGCGATTGCGACGAATTCACTGGTCGCACCCGAATTCCAGCTGATCAACGAAAGCAGCACACCGGGTTACGTCAACTATATGACCTCGGCTATTGGCAGCACCAACGGCGTCGGCGGCGATGTGAAGGCGGCGTACACCAGTGAGTTAGCGATGGCGGATAATTCTACAGCGCTTCTCGACCGGATATGCCTGCTGATGGCCGCAAACCAGATTTCCGACAGTAGCAAGGCCACGATCAAAACCGCACTTGACGCAACAACGGTCACGGCAACGAGCACAACCGCTGAAAAGCAGCGCCGTGTCTACATGGCCATTTTGCTTGTCATGGCTTCACCCGACTATCTGGTCCAGAAATAAGGCAGCTCGATCATGCACATTAGCAAAATGGATGACCTATCGCGCCGTGCCTTTCTGCGGCGTTCGAAACAAGTAGCGATTGCCGGAACCGCATCGTCCTGGGCGATGGGACTAGCCGGAATTGGCGAGGCGGCGGCGTTCAGCGCTGGCAATGATTACAAGGCGCTGGTGTGCATTTTCCTATATGGCGGCAATGATCATAACAGCACGCTCATTCCGTTCGATTCAACCAATTATGATCTGTACAGCGCAATCCGCGGCGGCGGGGCCGGACAGACTGCTGGCGGCATCACGCTCGCCCGGGCAAGTCTCGCAGCGACAGCATTAGCACCGGCCGGAGGCCAGGTTCTCACCAACAATCTGCAATATGCCCTCGCTCCTGAAATGACGCGGCTGAAGGCCCGCTTTGACGAGGGCAAGATGGCACCTTTGCTTAATGTCGGGCCACTGATCACGCCCTTGACGCTGGCGCAATATCAAAGCTCCAATCAGGTCGCCAACCCGCGTCCAGCCAAGCTGTTTTCGCACAATGACCAGCAATCCACATGGCAATCATCGAAGCCAGAGGGCGCCACCGATGGTTGGGGCGGACGGATGGGCGACCTTGCATTGTCGAGCAACGCCAACTCGTTGTTTACCTGCATCTCGGCCACGGGCAATGCTGTGTTCCTGTCAGGACAGCAGGCGCTTTCATATCAGGTTTCATCAAACGGCGCGCTGGCCGTCAATGGCATCAAAAACAATCTGTTCGGTTCGTCGGCAGGCAGCGCGGCATTGCGAACCTTGATGACCCAAACGAGCAATCACGTCCTGGAAGCAGAGTATAACCGCGTAGCCAAACGTTCGATCGATGCCGAAGGCGTCGTCACCGCAGCACTCCAGCCCATTACGCTCGCAACATCCTTCACCCCGCCCACGGGGAACAACAGTCTGGCATCGCAATTGCGGGTCGTCGCCAGGTTAATCGCCGCGAGGCAGCCGATGGGGGCAAGACGGCAGGTATTCATGGTAAGCATGGGCGGCTTTGACTTGCATGATAACCTGATCCGCAGTCAGGGCGGCTTGATGGGACAACTCGATTTTGCGATGGACGCATTCTATCGCGCGACGGTAGAATTGGGCGTCGCCGACAAGGTAACAACGTTCACCGCATCCGACTTTGGCAGGACCCTGCAGTCAAATGGCGATGGTTCCGATCATGGCTGGGGTTCGCACCATTTCATATTGGGCGGCGCGGTCAATGGCGGCCGCTATTATGGTGTTGCACCGCAAATATCGGTAACCAGCTCCGATCAGGTTGGCCAAGGCCGCCTCTTGCCGACGGTGTCGGTGGACCAATATGCCGCGACCCTTGCCAGCTGGTTTGGTGTGTCTTCATCAGAGCTGCCCAGCATCGCCCCGAATATCGGCCGATTCAGCAGCAGTAATCTGGGTTTTATGGTGTAAGTAGCTGGAATTCAGATCGATGCCACTTGGATTGGATAGCGGGCGGGATCATTAAGCCATCCATATTTGTCGTCTTCAGACATTTAGTTGCCACTGCTGCTGACTCAGACCGGTGCTATTGAGATTACGCCAGAGATGATTGATGCGGGGGTTAAGTTCCTTGAGGTATCGGGTCGCTTGGAATATCTTGCGCCTGGTCCGGATGAGTCACATCGTGACAATTCCAGTATCATTGTTTGTCCAGTCGATCACTGAAAAGTGCGCAAGCTCACTTCGATCTGGATACGTCGCATTCATTTTATAGAAACTACATCCTTAGGCAATCGCCGACACCAACCACGCTTTTCCCTCCATCATGACGCCTTGCTTAGCCACGTGATGCCTTTTGAATAGCGTGACCAAATCCGCCTCTGCTGCGGCGCGAATATCATCACCCTGTTCGTCAAGAGCGCGCCCTACCGCCATTGACGACAATACGAACGAGACGGCTTCCTGCGGTGCGACATTCGCGCCACCAATCGGTTGAAGTCCCTGATAGGCTGACACATTCACATCTGAAAAACCGCCGCTGGCAAGTATTTCATTCAGATAGTCGAGGTCTTCGAATGCGAATGGACCTGGCGTGCGGGGAATCGCGGGGGGTATGTCAACATAGCGACGGACGACGCCCATCATTTCCATCATCCACAAATTTTCTCGTGGTGGCCCCCATACAGCCAGATCGATGCGTGCGCCGGGGCGCAGCAGGCTGTGCAAATTGGCAAATGCTGTATGCGGTTCTGGGAAAAACATGCTGCCGAACCTCGAAAAGAGCCGGTCGAATGGCGCATCGGCGAGCTGGACGGTCGCTCCATCACCGCAGATGAAGCGGATATTGCTGACACCGGCATCTTTGGCGCGCTGCGTCGAAGCGGTCGTCAAATCCGGTGATATGTCGATACCAAGGACTTCACCCGAAGGCGCAACCGTCTGCGCAATGGCAATCGTCGTTCCGCCGCCACCGCAACCGATATCAAGCACGCGCTCGCCAGGTTTGTAATCTGCCTGCTTGAGCAAGGCTTTGCCGATGGGGGCAATCATATCTTCGAACCGAGCGAGATTGGCGAGCCATTTGGCACCCATTTCGCCGGCCCAATCTTCGCCCTTCAATGCTTCGGGGCTGTTTTCTATCTGTCCGGTCATTTTATGCCTCTCCCTTTGTAGCTGCTTAAAGCAACACCCAGCGGATGATACCGCCGACGATCCCCAATGCCGCGACGCTCAACGCCCAGATGCCGAAGAACCAGCCCAATTGTTTGGCGCGCGGCATCAATGATATCCGTCGTGGCCGACTTTGCCGCGGAACACCCAGTAGGACCAAGCCGTGTAAGCCACGATAATCGGGACCATGATTGATGCGCCGATCAGCATAAACACTTGGCTGCTATGGGGCGCCGCCGCCTCCCAGATGGTGACGCGCGCCGGAATGACATTGGGCCAGATCGAAATGCCAAGGCCAACCAGACAAAGGCCGAACAAAGCGAGCGCCCAGAAAAAGGGTTGTGCGTCTTTGGTCTCGCGCAGGCTGCGGTAGAAAAAGAACGTCACGGCGATTGTGGCAATCGGCACCAGTGCGGTTGCCAGCACGCCGGGGAAGCTGAGCCAGCGCATATGATATTGCGCCTCAAGCGTCAGCGTGGCGAGGCTGATGACTCCGATCATCATCAGCAGACTAATGCCCAAACGACCGGCATAAGTCACCGCCTGCCGTTGCAAGCCGCCTTCGGTTTTCCAGTTGAGCCAGCACGCACCCAGAAGGGCATAGCCGACGACAAGGCCGAAGCCGGTCAAGATGCTGAACGGCGACAGCCATTCCCACCAGCCACCGGCATAAGCACGGCCTTCGACGGTAATGCCCTGCAGCAGCGCGCCGAGCGCGATCCCTTGCGCGAAGGTCGCGATGAACGAACCCGTCGTGAACGCGCGGTCCCAAAGTTCGCGGTGGTCCGGGTCGCGCCAGCGGAATTCAAAGGCGACGCCGCGAAATACGAGGCCGAGCAGCATCGCGATCATCGGTGCGTACAGCGCAGGCAGGATAATCGCATAAGCGAGCGGGAAAGCCGCAAGCAAGCCGCCAACTCCCATTACTAGCCATGTCTCGTTTCCGTCCCACACCGGCGCGATGCTGTTCATCGCGGTATCGCGGTCGGTGCCGACCTTGAAGAAGGGAAACAATATGCCGATGCCAAGGTCGAAGCCGTCCATGACAACATAAGCGATGATGGCGAAACCGATGATTCCAGCCCAGATGACTGTGAGGTCCATTATACGATCTCCCCGCTGCGTGCATTACCCGGAACGCCGTCGCCTGACAGCACCTGCGGCGCAGGGGTGATCCCTGCGCTGCGGATCGGTGCGTCGCTCGGCGGTGCTTCATGCGCTTCGGGTGGCTTCTTCATCAAGCGAAGCAGATACCAGATGCCCATGCCGAATACTGCGAAGTAGACGACCACAAAGGCAAGAAGCGAGAAAGCAACGGCTGGTGCATCCAATGGTGATGCGCTGTCTACGGTCCGGAGCACGCCATAGATCGTAAAGGGCTGCCTGCCGACTTCGGTTGTCACCCAACCTGCAAGCACCGCGATAAATCCGCTTGGTCCCATGGCGAGAGCGGCACGGTGAAGCCACGGCCAGTCGTAAAGTTTCTTACGCGCCCGTGCCGTTAGGCTCCACAGGCCGATCCCAACCATCGCCATGCCAATCCCGACCATGATCCGGAAAGACCAGAAAACGATGCCAACCGGCGGTTCGTCTGCATCGGGGATCGTATCAAGCCCGTCTAGCGGAGCATTAAGGTCATGCTTGAGGATTAATGACGACAGGTTTGGAATTTCGATTGCGTAATCGACCGTCCGCTCTTTGCTGTTGGGAATACCAAACAATATCAGCGGCGCGCCATCCGGATGGCTTTGATAATGCCCCTCCATCGCCATTACCTTTGCCGGTTGATGTTCGAGCGTATTGATCCCGTGAAAATCGCCCGCAACAACCTGCAACGGCGCGACGACTGCAGCCATCCACATCGCCATCGAGAACATCTTGCGCGCGCCCGGATTGGCTTTGTCCTTAAGCAAATGCCATGCACCAACGGCACCCACCGCAAATGCTGTGGTCAGATAGGCTGCCAGCAAAGTGTGGACGAGGCGGTAAGGAAAGCTTGGATTGAAGATGATTGTCAGCCAGCTATCGCCAGGCACAAACTGGCCGTTCGCGGCAATCTCATAACCGACCGGCGTCTGCATCCAGCTGTTCACCGACAATATCCAGAAGGCGGAAATGAAGGTGCCAACGGCCACGGCCAGTGTCGCAACAAAATGGAGCTTGCGCCCTACCTTGTTGATGCCGAACAGCATCACGCCCAGAAAGCCTGCCTCCAAAAAGAATGCGGTCAATACTTCATAGGCCATCAACGGCCCGATAACTGGTCCCGCCTTGTCGGAAAACACCGACCAGTTGGTGCCGAATTGATAGGACATGACGATACCCGACACGACACCCATCGCAAAGACAACCGCGAATATCTTGAGCCAGTAACGGTACAGATTGGCATACACACCCTTACCTGTTTTCAGCCACAGCCCTTCGAGTACCGCCAAGAAACTCGCTAGCCCGATGGAAAAGGCCGGGAACAGAAAATGGAAGCTGACGGTGAAAGCAAATTGTATGCGGGCGAGAATTATTGCCCATTCCTGTTCAATCATGGCCGTTCTCTTTAGATGGTGTTTGAAAGATATCTGGTCTTGTCTTGCGGTGCAGGCAATTGCATTACGGGTAATCGCGATTGCAACTGCGTCGACAGTGCAACCGGTCGTAATGCGATTTCTAAGATCGTCATTTGCCCGCTCCGACATTTCCGGGTTTCGACAAGATAATTTTTGCCAATATGGCGCCGCGCATTTCGCCCGCCTGGTAACCTGTGGCGGTATCATTCGGGTAACGTTCGGCGATTGCCGCACGGACATCGGCCGCGACAGCTTTGCCGTGGCACATAGCGCATGGCTCATCTTTCATGATGATCGCGCGCATGCTGTTGTGCGTTGTATCTGCACCTTTGCCTTCGACCCAATTGATGATCGATGGTTTACCTGCAACGTCCATTGGAGCTTCGCCCAGCGCGGTGAGGCGCTGGCGAAGGTCGCCCTGGGTTTCCGCCCCTGGATTGCGCGGACGCAGTGAAATCCGGCGTAACTCGACGCCGGTTTCTGCCGAAACATCCGCCGCAATAGCTGGCGCGGCCTCAGCACACACTTTGACCGCAGCGGTCGGTCCACCATTTTGCAATGCTGTCTTCAACGCAGTTTGCAAACGTGACTGAAACAGATCGGCAGCAACCGTGGATCGTTCGATATCTTCCGCCACCGGTTCTTGTTTAGCGCATGCCGTCAGGACGAGCGGGGACGTGACAATGACCAAAACCGCGAGCGATTGAATTGCCGAATTTACGCGCGTCATTTCACGCGTACCCGTTCGGTCAACACGCCGGTGTTACCGGTCGTGCGGTTGCGCGCGATAATTGTCAGGTCGGCCTTGCCGTTTGTCTTTGGCGTCCAATTGGCTGCAAACCGGCCCGGCGCAGCAGAGAAGGGTAGCAAAACGACCTCGCGAAGTTTTCCGTTCTGCCAAACCTGGGCACTAACCTCATAATTTGCCGAGTCCCACAGACCGGCAGGGGTTATTGGACATCCGCACATTAACTGGACTTCGGCGGTCAAAATCTGCGTTTCTCCGCGAATGAATGCAATTGGCACTGGATCGAGCAACCTCACGGCCAAGCCCGGAAGTTCGACGACCCATCCGTCGTTGTCAAGTGCGTTTTGTTCGGGCACAAGCCAACGCTCGGATGTCGCCTGCTGCATTGTTTTCGGAAAGCCGAGCGGCCCCGTAATCTCCACCCGCACCAACAGCGGACGTTTTACGTCAATTGTCGTGCGGAATGATGCCGCGGTATCGGATGCGCGGGCTGGCGAACGGCCCTTTGCGGCCATAATCTTTTCGGTGTCACCTGTGCCGCCGCTGGTAATCCCCTTCGCAAGTATCTTATCACTTTTCGCATCGCGCAGAATGACTTCGGCTCCGCTCATCGAGTCGCCGACAAATTTGGCATCCTGGCTAATAACACGGACCACCACTTCGGTGGGTGTCGCAGTTGCCGGTGCGGTTGCGGCAACCAATGCCAGCAACATGAACAGATATCGCTTCATCACTTCGCGCCTCCAACTGGATCAATTCGATTATCAAGCGCAAAAGCCCCCGGCCCTCGCGCAAAAATCAGCAATAGCGCGCCGAGGATCGCAACATTTTTGAAGAGCGGCCCAACATGTGAAGTGTCAGGCACAACATGGATAGCGATGGTGACTGGCACTAAAGTTGCGAACAGTACCAATGCCGACGCGCGGGTCATCCAGCCGAGCGCTAAAGTTGATCCGGCCACGACAAAGGATATGCCCGATAGCCACAACATTAGCGAAGGGTCGCCGATCATGTTGACCGTGCCCGCCCACGGCGACTCCTCCATTCGTTCAAGCATGACATCATGCTGGCCAAAATGGCCCAGTCCGCCGATGATGAAAATGAGGCTGGTGAGCAGCCTGAACAGGGGATCGATAAGCGCCTTTGTCGACGCACCTGGCTCAAGCCAGCGTTCAATCGTCGCGAACATATCGACCCCCCTCTCTTTGCCTAGCGCAATCAGGTGACGTTGGTTGTCCGCAAATAAGGACGCAGCGTCGTCCAGCCTTGCGGGAACAAGGTCGCGGCTTCTTCGTCCTTAATCGATGGCGGGATGATGACATCCTTGCCCACTTCCCAGTCAGCAGGCGTCGCAATCCGGAACTTGTCGCCGGTCTGCAATGCATCGATCACGCGCAATATCTCGGCAAAGTTGCGGCCCACGCTCATCGGATAAGTCATGGTAAGGCGGATCTTCTTGTCGGGATCGATGATGAACACCGAACGCACTGCTGCGGTTTCGCTCTGCTGCGGGTGAATCATGTCGTACATCCGCGCGATCGACAGATCGGCATCGGCAAGGATCGGGAATTTGAGGTCGGTGTGCTGGGTGTCGTTGACATCAGCAATCCACTTGCGGTGCTCTTCGGCTGTATCGGTCGAAAGGCCAAGCGGCTTCACATTGCGCTTTTCAAATTCGCCCGCGAGCTGCGCTGTGCGGCCCATTTCGGTGGTGCAGACAGGCGTGAAATCGGCCGGGTGGCTGAAAAAGAATACCCAGCTATCGCCAGCCCATTCGTGAAAGCTGATCGGGCCGTTTTGCGTTTCGGTCTGAAAGTCGGGGGCGATATCGCCAATGTGGAGGGTCATGCTATTTCCTTTTTCGGTTTGCTTGATGTCCTAATGAACTCAATCGCCGTCCAATGCCAATATAATTACACAGTTAATGTAATCGATAATTTGAATGTCCAATATAGGGCTATTCCGCCCGTCCACGGCCCGCGCCCATTGCACCACCCCGCGCGACGCAACGCCGAAAAGCTGGCAAATGCCGTTCGCGAGATGCCGACTGCAATGCGATCAGGGTTTCACGAATCTGGCTGTCGGTCACCGATGGCAGCACGCGATCATAAAGAGCGATATTCTCTTCCTCGGCAACGATACCCTGCTCGCAAGCTTCAAGCACCGAAGCCGGAGTCTTTAATGTACCCAGATAAGGATTCGTCTTCGCATAAGTGATGCCGACCCGGTCCATCTCTGTTTTTACCCGATCAGCATGGCGCCGTTCAGCTTCGATTATGTTGATGAACGGACGAGCGCCGGGGAAACTGCCCAGAACGGCATCATAGGTCGCCTCTGCGCGATACTCATCTGCCAACGCCATCGACAATGCTTTCGCGTCTGCCGAAGAAGCGGCCTGCAAAGGTGACGCACAAGCGGCAAGAACTGCGGTAGCCTTTGCGATGGATGAAGATGTGCGTGAAATTTTGTTGGGCAGTTTCATCTTCAAATTCCGATCGTTCTAAATCAAACCCATGTTCATTCGGGCGTCCAGCGGGGTATCCGCTGTGTCTTCTTGATCTGCCATTTCAATAACGGCGTCGAATGCTTCATTCTGTGAGAGAAACACCTGTCCCGTCAGGTCGCTCAGCAGATGCGATTTTTCGAGCGAATCCATCACCGGGCCTTTGACCTCCGACAGATGCATTTTTACTCCGGCATCGGCCAACCGGTGGTTGATCGCTTCGATGCTTTCGAGTGCGGAGGCGTCGACGCCGTTTATGGCCGAGCACATCAGGATCAGGTGGCGCAGTTCGGATTGTTCAGCGACCTGTTCGAGCACGAACTCCTCAAGCCAGCGGGCGTTGAGATAAGTCAGACTTTCGTCGATGCGGATCGTCAGGATGCGCGGGTCGGTGAATACCTTGTGGCGTTTGATATTGCGGAAATGCTCGGTTTCGGGGACTCGTCCGACAATGGCCGCGTGCGGACGTGAAGAGCGCCAGAGGAACAAGGCTAGGCTAAGGCCGACGCCTGCGATTACGCCGGGTTCGACGCCGATCAAGAGTGTCACCGCAATCGTCGCCGCCATTGCAGAAAAATCAGGCTTGGAATAGCGCCAGATGGCGCGCGGCGTTTTGAAGTCGACGAGGCTCAAAACCGCAACGATGATCGTTCCAGCCAATGTCGCAATCGGGAGCGAGGCGAGCAATGGGGTCAGGAACAATGCTGCGAGCAATATGCCGACAGCGGTGAACGCGCCTGCCGCTGGCGTTTCGGCACCTGCATCGAAATTGACGACCGAGCGCGCAAATCCGCCCGTTACCGGATAGCCACCCGAAAAAGCGGCAGCGACATTGGCTGCGCCAAGGCCGATCAATTCCTGATCGGGAACAATGCGCTGGCGTTTTTTGGCGGCGAGCGTTTGCGCGACCGAAACCGATTCAACAAAACCGATGATGCTCAGCAGTAATGCAGGGATTGCCAACCGCTGCCACAGTTCGGTATCGAATAACGGCACGGTAAATGGCGGCAGGCTTTGCGGGATGCTGCCGACGACTTTCACGCCTTTGGCTTCGAGATCAAAGGCGATGACCGCCAGGATCGAGAGCGCGACCGCCACGATAGGCCCGGCCTTGGCAACAAGATCGGCGGGTCGTGCGGCCAACCCGAAACGGACGAGCAAGGGCTTCAACCCCTTTCTCACCCAGAACAGGAAGCCCGTCGCTATCATACCTATAGCCAAGGTATAAACGTTGGTGTCCTTAGCATTTGCGATCAATGTAGTGACCAGTTCGGGCATCGCCTCGCCTGATGCTTTGATCCCGAGCACAGACTTCAACTGGCTGGTGGCGATGATGATGCCGCTTGCTGTGATGAAGCCCGACACCACGGGGTGCGATAGAAGGTTGGCCAGAAAACCTAGCCGCAACACGCCCATCACAATCAGGATCAGGCCGGACAGCAACGCTAGGATAAGCGCAGCGGCGATAAAATCAGGGCTTCCTGGAGGGGCAACAGCACTTGCCGCCGTCAGTGTCATCAACGAAATCACCGCCACTGGCCCGACCGCTAGCGCACGGCTCGTTCCGAACAGAGCGTAGGCAATAATCGGGAGGATCGAGGCGTAAAGGCCAATTTCAGGTGGCAATCCCGCCAGCATGGCATAAGCCAGACTTTGCGGGATCAGCATGATCGTGACGATCGCGGCGGCGACCAGATCATTGGTCAGCGTCACGCCGCCATAACCGCGACCCCATTCGAGTATTGGCAGATAGCGCGCCAGTTTCATGTTGGTTACGCCGCCCCGATCTTGTGCGGCTTCACCATCCACTCATGCCCTTTAAGCATGCCGTGCCAGTAAATCGGCGGCAGGATCGTGTCCTTCAGCAGCCATGAAAGCCGAGAAGGCCGCGTGCCATCGATCAACCAATTGGGGAAGCTCGGCAGCAACTTGCCGCCATAGCCGAACTCGGCGAGCACAATCTTGCCGCGCTCGACGGTAAGCGGGCAGCTGCCATAGCCGTCATAATCGGCGACCGGTGGCTTGCTTTCCAGGGCAGCCAAAACATTGACCGCGACAACGGGCGCTTGCTTGCGCGCCGCTGCCATTGTTTTGGCGTTTGACGCCGAGCAGGCATCGCCCAAAGCAAAGACATTGGGATAACGCACATGCTGCAACGTCGCTTCATTGACTTCGATAAACCCGCTGGCGGCGGCAAGCGGGCTATTGCGCACGAAGTCCGGCGCGACCTGAGGAGGGACGACATGGATCATGTCGAATGGCTCTTGGACTCGTGTGACCGTGTCGCCGCGCTTTTGCTCAAATGTCGCGATTTTGGCAGGGCCATCGATGGCCACCAGTTTCGATTCAAAATTCAGATGCGCGTTATAGCGCTCGATATATTCCATCAGCGCGGGGACATAGGCTGCGACCCCGAAAAGCACCGCGCCGCTATTGTGGAATTGCACATCGATGTCTTTCAACACGCCAGAGCGCTCCCAGTTGCTGCACGACAGATACATCGACTTTTGCGGAGCGCCCGCACATTTGATAGGCATCGGCGGCTGGGTGAATAGCGCACGACCGTGCTTCAAGTCTTTGACGAGACGGTTGGTGTAAGGTGCCAGGTCGTAACTATAGTTGGATGTGACGCCATTCTTACCCAGCGTGTCGGTCAAGCCCTCGATAGCATCCCAATCGAGCTTGATACCGGGGCAAGCAACTAACACCCGGTAGGCAACCGAGCTGCCGTCATCGAGCATCACTTTATTCTGTTCAGGCGCAAATCCCGTTGCGGCCTTTTTGATCCATTCAACGCCGCGCGGCATCACCGATTTTTCGGAACGGCGGGTGAATTCAGCGGAAAACACGCCAGCGCCAACCATCGTCCATCCGGGCTGATAATAATGCACATCGGTGGGATCAATGACCGCGATATCGAGGTCCGCATTGCGTTTGAGCAAGCTGGCCGCCGTCGCGATTCCGGCGCTTCCGCCACCGACTATCACGACATCATAGGTCTTCGAGCGTTTAGGTTTTTCAACCGCCTGTTGGGCCAAGTCGAAGACCTTGCCCGAACGCGCACCTGAACGGCAATAGGCCAGAACGGGGGAAGGCAATGTGTCAAGCGCGGACCGCATTTTGACGCCATCGCTTGGGGTGACCCCAGAGGAGGACACCGGGATATAAGCGAATTTCATGCCGAGCGCTTCGGCCTGCTCCTGCACGATACTGGATGCCAGCTGTGCGGCCTCCTCATTATCGGGGCGATTGCAAATAATCGTTTTGAAGCCTTGCGCGGCGGCATCGCGCACGTCGTCGCATGTCAGTTGGCCTGAAACAGAAAATACCGGTGAAACTTTCTTGAAAGGCATGATGATTTCCTGCTTGGCTCTATTTTTGTCGGTCTTAATTCTTGCCGCGCGTCGACAGTCGGAAAGGCAAATAAGCGGGGCATGTCCCGACGAGGCTGGTTAGCAAAAATGCAGCGGCCACGACTCCGAGGACTATTGCGAGTGTACCAGATAACGCACCCATCAGATAGGCAATGCCGATTGCCCAGACGACGATGAGGCGGAATGCCCGGTCAAGATTTCCCATATTTTTTGTCATTTTATTATCCTCTCACTTGGATGAAACGATGCGCCGCCATGCCGACAAACATCGCGGCGACGAACGGCAGAACAGCGACCGGCGCAATCGCCAGGTCAGCAAGGGCTGGCCCTGGACATAGGCCAGCAATGCCCCATCCCATTCCGAACAATATGGCACCAATGGCCAGCGGCCGATCGAGCTTGGCGGTGCCCGGTAAATCGAATGTCGGCGCAGCGAGCGGCGACGACAGCCGTGATTTGATCATCCATGCAAATGCCATCGGGACTATGGCCCCGCCCATAACGAATGCGAGCGTCGGGTCCCATTTGCCAAACAGGTCAAGAAAGGCCTGAACGCGCGCGGGATCGGACATGCCCGAATAAGCAAGCCCGGCACCGAACAACAAGCCGGAGACGAGTGCGATCAGTGTCCGGTTCATAGCCAGCCTCCAGTGCGGAGCAATCCGACGGTGACAAAGCCGCTTGCCATAAACATGCCCGTTGCAACCATTGATCGCGGCGAAAGCCGCGACAGGCCGCACACACCGTGGCCGCTGGTGCAGCCCGAGCCAAGCCGTGTACCATAACCGACCAGTAATCCGCCGATGATCAGCGGCCAGATCGATGCTGGAAAGCTGACCTGAACCTCGCCCAATGTGCGTGCAATCAGGAAAGCGCCAAGCGGCAGGCCAAGGACGAACGCGATGGCGACATTTCTTGGCGCACCGGTATCGGCAATGCCGGTCGCGCGCGCCGCAAGTCCGCTCACACCCGCAATCCGGCCAAGGCCGAGCAGCATGATCGCTGCCGCAAGCCCGATCAACAATCCGCCGATAAAGCCTTCAACCGGCATAGCATTAGGGAACGCCGGGATCATACCGCGTTTACCGGGATTTTGAGATAGGTGACGCCGTTGTCATCGGCCGGTGGTAAATGCCCTGCGCGCATATTCACCTGAACCGATGGCAGGATAAGGCGCGGCATATCGAGTGTCGCGTCGCGCGCTTCACGCATCGCCACAAATTCATCTTCGGTTACGCCGTCATGGGCGTGGACATTGCCTTTGCGCTCGGCCTCGACCGTTGTTTCCCACACATATTCGGTACGGCCAGCAGGCAGATAGTCATGGCACATGAAGAGCCGAGTCGTGTCAGGCAGCGACAAGATCCGCCGTAATGACTGGAACAATTGTCGCGCGTCGCCTCCGGGAAAATCAGCCCGCGCCGTGCCGTAATCGGGCATGAACATCGTGTCGCCGGTGAATACGGCGTCGCCAATGACATAAGCGATATCTGCTGGCGTATGGCCGGGGACATGCAGTACAGTGACGTCGAGATTGCCGATTTGAAAATGGTCTCCGTCGACAAAAAGCTGGTCAAAATCCGAACCATCGCGCAGGAAATCTGTGCCGGCGTTAAAGAGTTTGCCGAACACGTTCTGCACCGTCACGATATGCTCGCCAATGGCAATTTTGCCGCCCAGTTTTTGCTGAAGATACGGCGCTGCCGACAAATGATCTGCGTGCGCATGGGTTTCGAGCAGCCAGTCAACGGTCAGCCCCTTTTCCGCAACATATGCGATAATTGCATCCGCTGACCCGAACGACGTCCGGCCCGAAGCGGGATCAAAATCCAGCACGCTGTCGATGATGGCGGCACGTTCGGTTTCGGGATCATGCACCACATAGCTCACCGTAAAGGTCGGCTTGTCGAAAAAAGCGCGAATGGTCGGAACGCCGCTTTGTGCGCCGCTCACCTGCGCAATGGCGTTTTCTAAAGCTGAGTCGGACATCGAAATCTCCTTACAAAATCATATTTACATAAACTATGTAATACATTATCGATATTGCGTCAACAAGACACTCATGGCAGCGGCCGTTGAAAGACAGGACAATATGATGAACGAACCTCAAGCCCAGATGTTACGGCCCTTAAGAATTGGCGACACCGCTCCCGATTTCAGGGCGAGAACTACAATGGGTGACAAAAGCTTGTCAGATTATCGCGGACGCTGGCTGATTTTTTTTCTCATCCCGCGGATTTCACGCCGGTGTGCACGACCGAGTTTGTGGCGCTTGCAAAGGCGTCAGCGGATTTTGATGCAGCAGGCTGTGCGTTGCTGGGTCTTTCGGTTGATAGCCTCTATTCGCATCTCGCATGGGTGCGCGCGATTGAGGAACAGTTCGCCACCAAGATTGGTTTTCCAATCGTCGAAGACCCAAGCATGGCTGTTGGCCGCGCTTATGGAATGATCGATGACGCGGCTGTCGATAGCACTGCGATGCGATCCACCTATTTCATTGATCCGGAAGGTGTTGTTCGCGCAATAACGACTTATCCGCACAATGTGGGGCGCTCGGTTGCAGAGATGCTTCGCCTGTTGCAAGCATTGCAGGCTGTTTCGGACGGACAGAATGTCGCGCCAGAAAATTGGCATCCCGGACAGGAATTGCTTTCGCCTCCGGCCCTGACAGCAGATTCAATGACCGGGCGCAGCGACTGGTTTTGTCACGGGGTGGGCCAAAAGTGACAGCTCTGTTTGAAAGCCGCGAGCAAGCGGGAAAAGCGGCAGAAAAGCTAAAGGTCTATGCACAACCGCAGCGGTTGATGATTTTATCCTGTCTTTTACGCGGAGAGCGCACCGTTGGCGAGATTGATGCAGCAACCGGTATCGGCCAACCTGCGCTTAGCCAGCAGCTCGCCGAACTGCGTCGCAACGAACTTGTCAAAACGCGCCGTGCGTCAAAGCAAATCTGGTATGAACTGGCCGATGAAAAAATTGGTATATGCGTTCGTACTATGGAAGCGATCTTAGGAGATGAAAGTGAAGTCCAGCAGCTTTTGACCACCGCCCTGAACGTCGACACCGCTCAACCGTCACCGACACTGCTAAGCGGGGCCGCGGGATTTGCACGCATCATTTAATCGAACCTGAAATCAGTCGGTCGTTTATCTGTGGCGCAGGAAGCCATGATGTTGTTTGTGCATTCGCTTGGGCAACCTCGTTGGAAGCCAAGCTTCTGATTCAACGCTTACAAAATTCCAGACGAAAGTAAGCGCCTCGACCACTTTCATTTCCACCAGCAGTCAAACCAATTCCCGCCGCGTCACACAGGCGTCGCGAAATGTCGAGGCCAAGGCCACTGCCAACGCTTGTATCGCCCTTCGCAAAGGGTGCGAAAGGGTCTGCGTGCGTATCGAGGCCGGGTCCGTCATCCGATATTGATAGACAGCCGCCCTTGAAATCAACCGCCAACTGTCCGCTTCCAACATGTTGGAAGCAATTTCCAATCAGATTGTTGAGCACAAGCTGTAATGAAGTCGGATGGACGAAGACCACAGCAGTGTCGTCGACTGTGGTTGCGACGGTGATTGCGCCTTTGGGATAGCGCACTTTGGACCAGGACACGGCTTTGTCGATCATCGGCCGGAGCGCGACCGATTGCTTGGTAATGCCTTCGTTTTCACGCGCCAAGGCAAGCAGCTGATCGAGTGCGAGCGTCATATCGGTAGTGGCTGTTTCGATACGACGAAAGGGTTCGGCAAAATGTGAAGGAAGATCGCGGGTGAGCGCGATGACCTCTGCCGCGCCAGAAATGACCGCGATCGGCGTTCGCAGTTCGTGGCTTGCGTCGCGGGTGAAGGCCTGCTCCCTGTCAACAAATCCGCGA